>USIN01000163.1 GCA_900554715.1 uncultured Bacteroidales bacterium | reverse complement strand
TGCAATTTTAGAATGGTTAATTCTCGACAGAACAAAAGAACATAAGGGCATAAGAACAGAAGGTTAAGTCAATGCACAATGCACAATGCACGATGCACAATCGCCTGCAGGGCGATACGGACCAAGGGATTCAGTCCTTGGAATCAATGAGTTGGCTGCGAGGGTTGAAGCCGTCGCTCCATGCACTTTGGCTTCCTTTGTCAATGGGAAGTTCAACTCCGCCGGAGTTGACGGGCGTTTGTGTCGCTCTCCTTCCACGGGCGCAGACGCCCGCGGAACAAAATTGCAGGCCTACGGCCTGAGTCTGAGGGGGATTATTCGGTTTTGCTGTCGGTGACTTCGCTGCGGTAGCGGTAGTTGTTGCGTAGCTGCTCGAATGTCGGCGGGTCGGATTTGAGCGCGCGGGTGTCGGTCAGGGGATTGTAGCTGGCAAGCACGGCACGGGCGGTGACTCTCTTGGGTATGCCGTGAGGAGCCTGCACGAAGGTGTTGATGCGCGGGAGATAGAAAAAGGCTGTCAGGGCGTCGAGGGTCATCTGTGTGGCTCTGACTTTGCCTTCGTGTGAGTATCCGGCTATGTGTGGTGTGGCAATGGCGGCTCGCGAGAGCAGTTCGCGGGAGATATCAGGTTCGCCCTCCCAGCAGTCGATGACGGCGTGGCTCACAAGACCGGCATCAAGGGCTGCGATAAGCGCGGGTGTATCGGTTATGGGCCCACGGGCGGAGTTGATGATTATCGGCTGACGGCGCAGCTTTGCGAAAAAATCGGCGTCGGCAATATGATATGTCGCGTCATCGCCCTCGCGGGTGAGAGGTGTGTGGAATGTTATAATATCACACTCGGCGGCGATTTCGTCGAGTGTCGACCAACCGTCGCCGCCTTCGGCGCGCTGACGGGGAGGGTCGCAGACCATGACTTTCATGTCAAGGCCGCGTGCCCAGCGCTCGACGATAGAGCCGACATGACCGACGCCGACAATGCCTATCTTATACTGGCTCACGGGTCGGTTTATCAGCTGCATTATTGAGGCGAAGACATACTGGGCGACGGCCGGGGCGTTACATCCCGGGGCGTTGACGACGGCGATGCCGTGATTGTGACACCAGTCGAGGTCGATATGGTCGGTGCCTATTGTGGCTGTGGCTATGAATTTTACTTTTGAGTCTTCGAGCAGAGCGGCGTCGCAGCGTGTCCGCGTCCTGACGACAAGGCCGTCGGCTTCGGCGACGGTCTCGGGTGTAAATTCATTGGCGGCAAGATAGCTGACTTTGGCGTATGGCTCGAGCAGCCCGGCAATAAAGGGGATGTTTCGCTCGATTATGATGTTTAAATGATAGTTCTCCATAGATATAAAACAAAATATACTG
Source organism: uncultured Bacteroidales bacterium (assembly GCA_900554715.1). GTDB lineage: Bacteria > Bacteroidota > Bacteroidia > Bacteroidales > Muribaculaceae > CAG-873. The sequence continues at coordinate 3,242 of USIN01000163.1, read as the reverse complement.
CCAGAATGGTTGTGATGGCGATGTATGATTTTTCACTTTTATGCAGCAGAAAGAAGTGACTCAGCTGATATGCGGCGCAGAAATTGAGCAGGGTCACATAGGCTGTTATGTTGGTGTAGTCGACGACCATGGCTACTATCGTCAAGGCTGTCATGATGGCGATAAAGCTGCCGAACGAGCGCGACTTGGCGTTGTAGGTCATCGATTTGAGCAGTGTGAGCATGTAGGCCGAAAGGGTCAGAAGCACGGTGACGCCCACAGTCACGACGAGGGCGATCGCCTCGTTGAGGTCGATGGCGTCGAATATGCTGACAACCTTGGGAATATGCAGATCGGCTGGGCTGACAAGGCCGAAACCGAGGAGTATCCACCAGGGAGTCATGATGCCGAGCAACGCGGCGCCGATCGTTCGCAGGTTCATTATTTTCATCTGCGCGCAGCCGAGGAGGAAGAGGGGGATGTAGACGACAAAGGCATACTGCGACGCGGCGGCGGCCGAGAGGAAGAAGAATATCAGGAAGATGCGGCGGATGCGTCTGTTGTCGCCGTAACAGCTGTAAAGCAGAATCATGCAGGCCATGACGACGACACACAGCACGGTCGATGTCGTCAGTTGGGCCAGCAGGTTTGGCGTGGACAGCTCGAAGAAGGCGAAAAAGACGACATATAGCTGGGTCATCGCTCTCAGCACATTGAAAGCGCGGTTGATGTAAACAGACATGACGATGATGACGCCGGTGATGACAAGATTGACAATCATCTCGGTCAGGGGCGATGAAATCCAGTCGTTGGCCGACGGCAGGGCAAAGCCTTTGTCGCCGGGAATATAGGTGACCCGTCCGGCATGATAGTCAAACCATGTGCCGGCGAGCATTATGAGAATGGCCAGTGTCGCCCCGCCACGGGAGTGGAGGAATCGTGTTATCGCAGCGTTGTCCACACCGACGCGGTCAGAGGTTCATGAGGTCGCGTCCGATGTCGCGGCGGAGATATTTGCCGTCGAAACGGACGTCGTCGAGGGCGCGGTAGCTTTTGGCAAGAGCGTCGGCGATGCTGTCGCCGTATGAAGTGGCGGCGATGACGCGGCCGCCGGATGTGACGAGACGTCCTTCGGCGTCGCGGGCTGTGCCGGCGTGGAAGAGGATGCTTTCGGCAGGGTCGAGATTGCCGCTTATCGGCAGGCCTTTGGGATAAGAGCCGGGGTAGCCGCCCGAGACGGCCATGACGGTGACGGCAGTGCGCGGGTCGTGGTCGGCGGGTGTGTCGCCGAGGTTGCCTTTAGCGGCAGCCTCGAGAAGGTCGACGAGGTCAGAGGCGAGGCGCGGCATGACGACTTCGGTCTCGGGGTCGCCCATTCTGACGTTATATTCGATGACCATAGGCTCGCCGCCGACATTGATGAGGCCGAGGAAGATGAAGCCGCGGTAGACGATTCCTTCGGCCTTGAGGCCATCGACGGTGGGGCGGATGATGCGCCGCTCGACTTTGTCCATGAACTCCTTGTCGGCGAAAGGCACGGGGCTGACGGCGCCCATGCCGCCGGTGTTGAGGCCGGTGTCGCCCTCGCCGATGCGTTTGTAGTCTTTGGCGACAGGCAGTATGCGGTAGGAGCCGTTGCCGTCGGTAAGGACGAAGACCGAACACTCGATGCCCGAGAGGAATTCCTCGATGACGACTGTCGCCGACGATGCGCCGAACATGCCCGAGAGCATCTCTTCGAGCGAGGCCTTGGCCTCGTCGAGGTCGTTGATGATCAGAACGCCTTTGCCGGCGGCGAGACCGTCGGCCTTGAGGACGTAGGGTGGCTTTAGGGTCTCGAGGAAAGCCTTGCCTTCGGCGACCGTGGCGGCCGTGAAGCTGCGGTAGCGGGCCGTCGGTATGCCGTGGCGCTCCATGAAGCGCTTGGCGAAGTCTTTGCTGCCCTCGAGGGCGGCTCCTGCTTTCGACGGACCGACGACAAGCACGGGGCTGTCGGCGAAGCGGTCGTAGATGCCGGCGACAAGCGGGTCTTCGTTGCCGACGACAATCATGTCGATGTCATTGTCGGCGACAAAACGCCCGATGGCGTCGAAATCGAGCGGCGACAGCTTGACATTGGTGCCGTAACGGTCTGTGCCGCCGTTGCCGGGAGCGATGAAAAACTTGCCCGCGCGGGGGCTTTGGCTGATTTTCCAGGCGAGTGCCGACTCGCGTCCTCCCGATCCGAGCAGGAGTATGTTGAGCTTGGTCATTATGAGATTATATGATATTATTCTGTGGTGTTGCTGTCATCGTCGGTCTGACGTTTTTTCCATCCGCGCGAGCGCATCACGGGGCCTGAGACCGGGGGCAGTTTTGGGGTGCGTCCGCTGAGCGATTTGAGCGCATGGGGGTTGCGGCGTTTTGCAAAGGGGTTCTCGCTATCAACGGCGTCAGAGTGGCCTACGGCCTGATTGAAGCGACCGCTGAATCTGCGTTCGTCGCGTTCATAAGGCTTGCGGCGGTCGTCACGGCTGAAACGGTCGGCGCGGTCGCGGTCTTTGCCTTCGAAACGGCGCCCTTCGCGGCGGTCATCCCTGTGGCAGTCACGGCGGTCGAAACGACGGCGGCGGTCACCGTCGCGGTCTTCGCGGCGGGGACGGCGTTCGTCAGCCGCGGCATCGCCTTTGAGTTTGCCGCCGCCGGCGACAAATGATTTGCGGTCGCCCTCGAAGATGACATACTCGCGTAGCTCGCACTCGAGCGAGCCGTTGAGCATTTCGGTCTTGCTCGACGGAGCGAGGCCTATGCGGCGGAAGTATTCGTCGCGGTAGCCGATAATCCAGGCGTGGTAGCCGGTGAAGACGTGTTTGAGCTTGCTGCCGATGAGCTCGTAGAGGGCGTCCATGTCGGGGGCGCTGATGCGCTCGCCGTATGGCGGATTGGTGATGAGCACGCCTGCGGGCTGCGGGGCTTCGGTCCACGCCGAGAGGGGTCTGACACTGACATCGACGTATCTGGCGACGCCGGCACCCTTGAGGTTGCGCAGGGCGATGTCGACGGCCTTGGGCGAGATGTCGCAGCCGACAATGGGCACGGTGATGTCACGTTCGGCCGAATCGTCGTTATATATGCTGTCGAAGAGCTCACTGTCGAAGTCGCGCCAGCGCTCGAAGGCGAATCCGCGGCGGTAGACGCCCGGATTGATGTTGGCGGCAATCATCGCGGCCTCGCAGAGGAATGTGCCTGAGCCGCACATCGGGTCGACGAAAGGCACGTCGCCG
>USIN01000162.1 GCA_900554715.1 uncultured Bacteroidales bacterium | reverse complement strand
AATGCCAAAGCCGGCGAAGATTTCCTCGCCGAAAACGGCAAACGCGTCGAGGTCAAGACGACAGCCTCGGGTCTGCAGTATGAAGTCATCAAAGAAGGCGACGGCCCGCAGCCGACGGCAGCCGACCAGGTCGTGGTGCACTATACTGGCAAACTCATCGACGGCACAGTCTTCGATTCAAGCGAAGAACGCGGCACCCCCGCCACTTTCGGCGTGTCGCAGGTGATACCCGGCTGGGTGGAAGCCCTCCAGCTGATGAAAGCCGGCTCGACATGGCGTCTGTTCATCCCCTCGGCTCTCGCATACGGTCCGCAGGGTGCCGGCGGCATCATCGGCCCGAATCAGACACTTGTCTTTGACGTGACACTTATCGAAGTCGTCGGCAAGAAATGAGACGCTTCATAATACTTCTTGCGGCAGCCTGCATAGGCCAGCTGACGGTTAAGGCGGCTCCGGCGGCCACTGACTCGGTGGCGGCCGTCAACGACGGAAGCCGTCTGACAGAAGCCGTCGCGACGATACTCGGCGGCGCCCTCACCGGCTCGGTCGACAACATCGAACGCCTCGGCGTCAGGGTCGACCGCAAGATGCTCATCAGCTATCTCGACAGCGTCATCAACGGCGGCAAGACCGGTTTCACCGACCGCGAGGCCGACGCATATATCGACGAATATATCACGCAGCAGCGCGAAAACTACTACAAAACGACGTTCTCGGCCGAGGCACAGAAAGCCTACTGCGACTCGATAGCCGCCATCGAGGGCGTCGTCACGACTCCGACAGGCCTCGTTTTCCAGACCGTAGTCGAAGGCGAGGGGGTCAATCCGGCCGACAACGACCGTGTATCGATAACATACACCGGCAGCCTGTCTGACGGCACGGTCTTCGACGAGACCGACGGACCGGTCGTCTTCGACGTCGCCAGGCTCGTACCCGGCTTCACCGAAGCGCTCCACATGATGAAACCCGGAGGCACCTACCGCTTCGTCGTGCCCGCATCGCTCGGATACGGCACCGAGGGCGTCCCCGGAGCCATCCCGCCGAACGCCGCTCTCGATTTCACATTAAAATTGCTCGAGGTCATACCGACTCCGACCAACCAATAAGGCAAACAACGACAAAACATAATATTAAAATGAAAAAATCAACGCTATCACTCTGTGCCGCAGGCTTCATGGCCCTCGGCCTCGCCTCTTGCGGCGGTCACGGCGATGCCGCAGCCGTCGACAACGACACCGTCATCTCGAAATCTCTCGCCGACTCGATATCTGTCACGCAGGGCAAATATATCGGCGGATATGTCCTCAACGACTATATGAATTTCGCCGCCAACAGCAGCCAGGCATTCTCAAAGGAAGACATCGTCAAAGGCGTGCAGCTCGTCTTCAGCGGCGACAAGAGCCAGGCCACGATCATGGGCATGCAGCTCGGCATGCAGATGCTTCAGGAAGTAAAACAGCTTCAGGCCCAGGGCATCGACATCGACCGCGATCTGCTCATCTCAAACTTTAAGCGCGCGTTCATGCAGGACACCGTCAACCAGCTCGCCAACACAACGACCTACAATGAGTTCCAGATTCTAACCGCCCGCGCCGAAGAAATCATCACCGCCCGCGAAAACGCCCGTCGCGCCGCTGCGCCCGAGGCTATTCAGAACGCTCAGGTCGGCCGCGCCTTCATCGACAAAGCCAAAGCCGACGATCCCGAGGTAAAGACGACAGCATCAGGTCTCGTCTACAAAATAATCGCTCAGGGCGACACGACCAAAATCACACCTGAGACCACTGTAGACCTCAGATATACCGAAAAGAAAGTCGACGGCACGACGACTTACACCACAGGCGACACTCCCCGCTCAGTCATGCCCTCGCGCCTTAATCCCGGTCTCGGCGAAGGCGTCATGATGCTTGGCGTAGGCGGCAAAGCCACAGTCTACGTACCCGCAGAGCTCGCCTACGGTCTCGACGGCATGCCTCAGCGCGGTATCGGCCCCAACGAGGTCATCGTCTATCAGATTGAAGTAGACGGCGTCAAATAACGCCATACATAAGTATAAATCGCTTGAAAAGCGATGATATTGAAAAGGGCTCTGCATGTCCATCGGCATGCAGGGCCTTTTTGCAAAGAGTTTGAAGTTGAGATGGCGAAAAACGTCCTTGGACACTTTAGGCATGGGAGAATGCATTTTTTTACAGAGTTATCGTGAGATAAAGATTTATCTTTGATGAATTATTGCTAAATTTGGTGATTGAGTTTAATGTTATGGAGAGACATGTTTGTGACGGGCTGAGGTTGTGTCGGGATATTATGAGTTCTGACGAGGATCAGCCGGTGGTGATGGATCTGACGGTGGGTTTTAATTCGCGCGGACTGCTTGTTGTCGCTGCGGATCTGTATGATTATGAGAATCCGGCGCGCGACTGTTCGACGGCGGCTGTGGTTGACCATGAGGATGCCGAGGGGCTGGCACGGCGCTATGGCGTGGCATACGAGAGCCTGCCGGATTTCATCGCCGAAAATATGGATGAATGGCGCGAGGCGGTCAATCCGGGCGTCGGGGATGTCAGAGACTGTTTCACGGAAATCACTGACCGTCTGCTTGACGAGGGCTGTCGTTTCCGTATGATTGACGGCTCACGACCGGTTTAGAGCTTGTTTAAAAATAAATGTTATCGCCAAGGCTGTCAGTCGTCGAGCAGATTTTCGCGTGTGATGAGGGTGTTATGGGGCTCCATAACGACCGAAGGACAGGCGGGAAGATGCCGGCGAATGGCAGTCATGTACATCCGGTACACTCCTTCGTCACAAAACAAAAATCATCTCAAGCTAAGCGACCTTGGCATAAACATTTGTTATTAAACAAGCTCTTAAAATTTGTCGCGTCGATAATTCAAATTCTCTTTTTTGATTCAAATGACTTGTAAGTGAGCAAAATTTGTTATTTTTGCGTTATTGAATCAAAGTGAATAACCTATAAAGCATATTATTATGAAAATATCAAGCTTCTTTGCTTCGGCTTCGGCCGCTGTCGCCATGGCGGTGGCTTTGGTTTCATGTGGCCCGGATAAAAATGTGCAAACACTTACGGCTCAGGCTGAACGCCTCTCTGGTGTGCTCTCTGAGGCAGTTGCCGCCAATCCCGGTTTTCTCAAATCGGCGACGGCGTCATACGACGAGACGGCCTTTACGGTCGATGTGTCTCTTGCCGACACTCTGATCGACATCAAACAAGTCACGCCGGCGCTGTTCCAGTATTTCACGGCAATAGAAGTCAAGGCCAATGCCGACAAGAATCTTGAGGAGACTGTCAACGCTCTCAGCGCAAAGGATCAGCCCCTGATTGTCAAGGTGACCGACTACAGCGGTGCCACGGCCGATTACGAGCTGTCTGCCACGGCGCTCAGACGTCTCTACAAGACTCCGCTGACGCAGCTCGATTTCACCAATGTCAAGAATGATGTGCTCGAAATCATGAAGTCAGAGGCCGATGAGTTTATGATTGCCGGCTCGACAGGTGTCACTTTCAGCTTTGCCGGCGGCTATGGCGACTATACGGTCAGCTTCCCGACAAAGAAGGATTTTATAACCAAAGACAACGCCAAGGCGTTAACGCTGGCCAATCTCAAAGCACGCGGCATAAAGGTGCTGGCTGCCCGCTACGACAGTCTGGGTGACTACCGCGACGCCTTTATGGAGATGTATAAATCGCTTGGCATCGATGGCTTCCATCTGATTTATGTGACCGAGAAAGGCAATGACACGATGAAGATTACGATTCTCTGGCGTGATATAATCTAAGAAAGAAACTCTAATATCCGGAAAAAATAGTTATGAACGTAGTAGACAGATTTTTACAATACGTCAAATTTGATACACAGAGTGACGAGCTGACCAACATGACGCCGTCGACTCCCGGTCAGATGATTTTTGCGCAGTATCTCGAGAAAGAGCTGCGTTCGATGGGTCTCGATGATATCTCGCTCGATGAGAACGGCTATCTGATGGCGACACTGCCGTCGAACATCACAGACCGCCAAGTGCCGACAGTCGGCTTCATCGCTCACCTCGACACGTCGCCCGATATGTCGGGACGCCATGTGTCGCCGCGAATCGTCGAGAATTACGACGGCATGGATATCATACTCAACGACACACTCAATATCGTGCTGTCGCCCGTTGAGTTTCCCGAATTGCTGCACTACCGCGGCCAGTCGCTCATCGTCACCGACGGCACGACGCTGCTCGGAGCCGACGACAAGGCCGGCATCGCCGAAATCATCTCGGCCGTAGATTATCTGCAGCATCATCCCGAAATCAAGCACGGCAAGATACGCATCGCCTTCAATCCCGACGAGGAGATAGGTCAGGGCGCACACAAGTTTGACGTCGGGCGCTTCGGCGCCGACTGGGCTTACACGATGGACGGCGGTGAGATCGGCGAGCTCGAGTATGAAAACTTCAACGCCGCCGTGGCCAAGGTCACATTCAAGGGCCGCAACGTCCACCCCGGCTACGCCAAGCACAAGATGATCAACTCGATGCGCATCGCAAATCAGTTTGTCATCATGCTGCCGCGCTGGGAGACTCCCGAGCACACCGAGGACTACGAGGGCTTCTATCACCTCGT
>USIN01000161.1 GCA_900554715.1 uncultured Bacteroidales bacterium | reverse complement strand
CCCGCCGCCGCCATTGAACAGGCCACCCCGACTTCCCCCTGGCAGCCGACTTCGGCGCCGGAAATCGAAGCGTTGGTACGGTAAAGGCTGCATACGGCGGAAGCCGTCGCCATGAAGATAATGTCCGCCTTTTCCCGTTCATAGGGCGACTTTGACAGGGCAAAACGCTGATAATAGCGCATCACCGCCGGCACGATCCCGGCCGACCCCATCGTCGGCGCGGTCACGATTTTGCCGCCGGCGGCGTTTTCTTCTGACACGGCAAGGGCATAGGCATATACCAGACCGCGGCTCTTGAGCGAACTGTTGTAGCCGGCGGCGTGGACATAATAGCTCACGGCCTTGCGGCGCACACCCAGACCGCCGGGAAGCACGCCCTCGGCTTCGATGCCGCGCTCGACAGCTTCTTTCATGACTCTCCAGACTTCGGCGAGATAATCCCAGATGCCGCTGTCTTCATATTGGTCGACAAACTCCCAGTAGCTGCGGCCGCTCTCCTCGCACCACTGTTGTATATCCTTGATTTTATTGAGCGGATAGATTGACTTCGAGGGCTCGCGCGACTGTCCTTCTTCGAGAATGTCTCCGCCGCCTATCGAATAGACGGTTTTAGCGAGCATTTCATTACCGGCACCGTCAAAGGCCTTGAAACGCATGCCGTTTGTATGAAATGGCAGGACTTCGTCGGGTTTCCAGACGAGTTCGACGGGCGCCAGCGGCTCAAGCACGCCGAGGATTGCGGCATCGGTCATGTGACCTTTGCCGGTAGCGGCGAGCGAGCCATAGAGCGTCACCTCGTAGCGGGCTGCGCCGGGCGTGGCTTCGGCGAAGCCGGCAGCGGCCTTCATCGGCCCCATGGTATGTGAACTCGACGGACCGTTGCCGATTTTATAGAGTTGTCTGATTGATTCCATGATGATAAAGTGCTATGTTATGACTGTGACTCGCGGCTGCCGAAAGTCTCCTTGATATTCCACACGGCAAGCGACGCTATGGCAAGAAGGACACCCGAGACGACGAGCATGCAGACAGTCTGGGGCGCGCCGTTGGCGGCTGCGGGGAAGCAGTGGAGGATAAGACCGCCACAGAGAGCGGCGACAATCTGGGGAATGCATATGGTGCAGTTAAAGAGGCCGAGATAGGTGCCGATATGGCTGCCCGACAGCGCGTTGGTGAGAATAGTGAAGGGCATCGCGAGGATAGCGGCCCACGCACAGCCCATCAGAGCGTAGCTTACGCCGAGAGCGTAGTGGTTGTGGATAAAGTAGACCGATATGAAGCCGGCGGCACCGATGAGAAGACTAAGCGAATAGCCCAGACGGCGGTTGCGGAAACCGGCGAGGACAACAGCCCAAAGCACGGCGGCGATGGCCTGGATGGCAAGGAGGACGCCGTTCCAGTCGCCGGCGTTCTGATATTCGACGCTGGCGGCGTTGAGGACGGTCTTGTAATTGAGCTCGACGCGGTCCTGGGGGCCGAAGGCCTCGATGGTGCTTGTCTGCTCGAGGACATAGTCGCCTGTGCCGTCGACGTCCTTGGCGATGTGGGCGAGAGTCAGTTCTGTGCCGGGAACGACGCGCGAGAATTCAGAAACGGTGTAGGCATTCTCTCTGACAGGAGTCTCGACGCCGTCGACATAGATGACGCTGCCAGCGCGGGCAAGCAGGCCTTTGTCGGGCGAGACGCGGGCTATGCCGTTGTCATAGACGACACGTCCGGCCGAGATGACGGTGTCACCCTCGACGACAACGACCTGAGGCTCGACGACAGTGCCGTCGACCTCGATGCCGGCGAGAGCGAGAGTGCCGTCAATGATGACGGGAGTCTTGTCGTTGAATATATATTTGTCGTCATAGCTCTTGCCGTTGACGGTGATGCCGGTCACCTGCTCGATCGACGGAGCGTCGAAAGCATGGCTGGCGATGGCGTCGGTCGAATATGTCCACATATAAAGGAACGCGGCCCAGCAGAAGAACTGCACGAGGCCCACGGTCCAGAAGACCTTGGGAGCCTTGACAAGGAGCTTGAGCATGCCGGGGTTGTCTTTCTTGTCGGCCGGCTTCTCGCTTATGCCGTGATAGAGGGCATATTCGTGGGGCGGCATCTCTTTGACCTTGGCGAATGTATAGATGACGCAGAGCAGCATCACGGCGGCGCCGAGGTAGAACGAGAATGTCACCGTCGGGGGCACTTCGCCCGACGGGGCGGTGTTGCTCAGGAACATGGCGAGGACAATCGGAGCGATATAACCGACGACCGAACCGGCATTACAGAGGAAACTCTGAATCGAATATGCGAGACCTTTCTGTTTCTCGTTGACAAAGTCGCCGACAAGCATCTTGAAGGGCTGCATCGCCATATTGATTGACGTGTCAAGGAACATCAGCATCACGAGACCGAAGATAATCGCCTGGGAAACAGACAAACCGAGCGAACCTGCGTTTGGCAGGAAGCACATGACGATTATGGCCACGAGGGCACCGACGATGAGGTAAGGCAGGCGCCGGCCGAAACGGTTCCATGTGCGGTCGCTCGCCGAACCGACGATAGGCTGCACGACAAGTCCCATCAAGGGGGGAAGAATCCAAAAATAGCTCAGATCATGAGGATCGGCGCCTATAGTCGAGAAGATGCGACTCACTTGTGAACTTTGAAGAGCGTATGCAATCTGTACGCCGAAGAAGCCGAAACTGAGATTCCAAAGCTTCCAAAAACTTAAATTAGGTTTGTCTTTCATGTGTATAATCTCTACAATATATAATTACAAAAATATTATTCAGAATCATGTCGTCACTGCGGTGTCATGGCATACAGGGCGGCGATTTCGCCGCTCCACAGCCCGGGGTCGGGAGTCTCGAGTATCAGCGGCATGCCGTCGAAGCGCCGATCGGCCATCAGCCGGGCGAAAAACGCTTCGCCGATAAATCCACGGCCCATCGGAGCGTGGCGGTCAATCTTTGAGCCGAGCGGCTTCAGCGCGTCATTGAGGTGCATGGCCGAGAGATAGCCGAAGCCAACGGCAGCATCAAACTCGCTCCACATGGCATCGTAGCCGACGGACGTCGACAGGTCGTAGCCGGCGGCGAAGGCGTGGCAGCTGTCGATGCAGACCCCTACCCTCGTTTTGTCTTCGACCTTGTCGATGATTGCGGCGAGCTGCTCGAATGTGTAGCCGAGTGCCGAACCTTGTCCAGCCGTATTCTCGATAACGGCCTTGACACCCTCGGTGGCTTCAAGGCAGCGGTTTATCGAGTCGGCGATAAGCATGAGGCAGTCAGACGGCCCGATGCGTTTAAGGTGAGCGCCGGGGTGAAAATTCAGCATCGTGATGCCGAGCCGGCGGCAGCGGCGCATCTCGTCGATGAAAATCTTGCGCGAAAAAGCGTTTTTACGCTTGTCGGGATTACCGAAATTAATCATAAACGACGAGTGCGGCAGGATGGCATCAGGGCCGTATCCATATTTCTGACACTCAGACACGAACATATCGGCCACAGCATCATCGAGCGGCTGACGGCTGAAGTCTGCCGCATCAAAGAGGTCACACGCAAAAGCGCGCGCGCCAAGGCTATGAGCCTCAGCCGGCGCGGCCGAAATATCGGGCTGCGACGATACATGTACGCCTATGAGTTTCATCTACGCAATTATTAACGCTACAAAAATAGCATTTATAGTCATGACTACAACATATTTGCCCCTACTTTTTACAAAAAAGACGAAAAAAAGTCGGAGACACGCCGAAACCGGCATATCTCCGACTTATATTCAGAATATGATTCTTACTCGAATTCGACGAGAATGGCGTCGGCTCCGACAACTTCGTCGGGCTTGACAAAGATGCGTTTGACGGTCTTGTCTGACGGAGCGACAACGTCGTTCTCCATCTTCATGGCCTCATAGACCAGCACGACCTGACCTTTTTTGACTGTGTCGCCGGGCTTAACCTTGATCTCGATGATGCGGCCACCCATCGGAGCGGCTATAGTCTCGCCGGTAATAGGCTCCTCGGTCTTTACCTCCTCGACCTTGACGTCGGCGGGAGCGGATGCGGCCTTCGAAGCCTCGAACTCTTCGGCGCGACGGCGTTTTAGGAATCCGTTGGCAACGCTGGGAAGAAGCTCGAGCAGGAGATATTCCTCGTTGTTCTTGGCGAGCTTGACACCGCCATATTCGGCGAGTGCGGGATTATCGGGTTTCTTGTAAGAGCTTACATCATAAGGTTTTTCGACCGGGCTGCCTGTGATTTTCTCGCGGAAGACGGGATCGATGGCGACAGGCGTATGACCGTATTCGCCCTTGACGAGCCCCACGAACTGCGAACTCTTGGTCGTATACATCGGCCGGCCGGCCTTCTCGTCCATCGCGCAGGCGACGGCCTGAGCACCGACGATCTGCGACGTGGGGGTTACCAGCGGCGGCAGTCCGGCCGCCAGACGCACCGTGGGGATCAGCTCCATGGCTCGGGGCAGAATCTCCTCGGCTTTGAGCTGTTTGAGCTGCGCCACCATGTTGGAGTACATGCCGCCGGGAATTTCGGCGTTCTTCACCAGCTCGTTGGGAGCGGGGAATCCGAAATGGGCTTCGATCCTGTGGCAGGCCGCCAGCAGCGCCGCTTCGTCGCCGGCCTTGGCCGCA
>USIN01000160.1 GCA_900554715.1 uncultured Bacteroidales bacterium | reverse complement strand
GGGCGACGTCGGTGTGACGTTTTTCGCAAGATGCGTTGACGGCTTTCTGGACATCACCGTTGTCGACTTCGGCGAAGAAGCCGCCCTTTTCCTCGACTTCGAGGAAGAGCTTCCATGCCTCGTTGGCAATAGAGACGGTGAGAGTCTCGACGTAGTAGCTGCCGCCGGCGGGGTCGACGACTTTGTCGAGGTGGCTCTCTTCTTTGAGAAGGAACTGCTGGTTGCGGGCGATGCGCTCTGAGAATGTATCGGGTGTCTTGTATGGGGTGTCGAAGGGAACGACTGTTATTGAGTCGACGCCGGCGAGAGCTGCCGACATTGCTTCGGTCTGGCTGCGGAGCAGGTTGACGTGTGCGTCGTAGATTGTCTGGTTGAACTGTGAGGTGGCAGCGTGGACGTGCATCTTGGCGCTGTCGGCCGATGCGGGTTTATACTGCTCGACAATCTGAGCCCAGAGCATGCGGGCGGCACGGAATTTGGCAAGTTCCATGAAGTAGTTCGATGAAACGCCCATGTTGAATTTGATGCGCGAGGCAACTTCGTCGATGCCGAGACCGGCGTCGGTGAGGGCTGTCAGCCACTGTGCGCCCCAGGCGAGAGCATAACCGAGTTCCTGGAAAATAAAAGCGCCGCCGTTACAGAATAATACTGAATCGACAGCAATTACTTTTACACCGGGGACTTCTTTCACGGCCTCGATAAGTTTTTTTGCATTCTCAACGGCTTCGGCTTTAATCTGTGCTCCGTGACGGAGAGCCTTGCGGAGAGGGTTGAAGTCAATCGAACCTTTGAAAGTTTTTGTTGCGTTGTGTTTCTGAAGGTATGCTACAAGTGCGTTTGCCAGATCGAGGGCCTTGCAGGGGCAGCAGTCAAAGTTGACTTCCACTTTTGCGAGGTCGATGCCGTCGAGAAGAGTCTCGAGTGTTTCGACAGTAGGCTCTGCGACTTTGAAGCCTAAAGAGTTGACGCCTTTTGTGAGGACGTCAAGAGCTGTCTTGTTGGCTTCGGCGGGAGTCTCGGCGATGATTTCCTGACGTGTGAGCCAGTCGTTGTTCGAGCGAGTGCCGCGAACATAAGGATATTCACCGGGGAGCGAATCTGTTGTCTTGAGTCCGGCTATGTCCTCAGCCCTGTAGATGGGCTCGACATTAAAGCCTTCGTTTGTTCTCCAGACCAATTTTTTATTGAAATCCGCACCTTTGAGGTCGGCTTCAACTTTGGCTCTCCACTCTTCGTAAGAGACGCCGGGAAATTGATCGAACAATTTTTCTTTGTTTTCTGCCATAACTTAGGTTATAAGTAATTGTGTTATAGAGTGATTATAATATATTTTTAAGGTTAATCAAAAATTAAGCCCGAGTATGAACTCAAAAGCTCAGGCAAAATTAATAAACTTTAAATCAAACACAAACAAATACATTGAAAAAATTAAACTTGCTTGAGTATCTGTGCGGCGTGATCTTTGGTCTTGATCTCCTTGGGTGTGATGATGCGTTCGACGACGCCGTCGGGCGAGATGATGAAAGTGGTGCGGAATGTGCCCATATATTTTCGCCCGTACATCGATTTCTCGCCCCAGACGCCGAATTCTTCGACAAGACGGTGGTCGGTGTCGCTTATAAGGGGGAAGGGCAGGGTGTTTTTTTCGATGAAGCGTTTGTGTGAGGCCGGGCTGTCGACGCTGACGCCGATGACCTGAATGCCTTTATCGATGAGTTCGTGATAGTTGTCACGGAGATTGCATGCCTGGGCCGTACAGCCCGATGTAGAGTCTTTGGGGTAAAAATACAGGGCTACGGTCTTGCCTTTGTAGTCGCTGAGTCTTATTTCCTTGCCGTCGGTGTCTGTGCCGAGGAGGTCGTTGACTTTGTCGCCTATGTTCATATTTATAAATTTGATTGCTGATTAGAAAACTCTTCGTGCGCCGATATATCTGTTGCTGTAATAACCGTCGTCAGGGTAAGTGTCATATCTTATGCCGCCCGATGTCGCAGCATGTATGAAGGTTATGCGGCCGTCTGGCGCGACATCGACGGCGATGCCGACATGACCGACTGTCTTGCCGCCGCGGCGCCCGCTGAAAAACACAAGGTCGCCGGGTCTGACATCGCTGTCGTCTATATACGTGCCGTCGAGATACTGGCTGCGTGACGAGGCTCCGAGGTTTATGTCGAAGCGGCGGAATATATAAGATGTGAATCCCGAGCAGTCAAAAGACTTCGGCCCTTTCGACCCGCGGCGGTAGGGAGTGCCGAGAAACCCTTTGGCATAATCAATCACTTCGAATGCCTTGGTCTCGGCAGCTACAGATTTGAGAATATCGGTGAATATTATGTCGTCGTAATCAGCCGAGACAAACGGAGCATAGCCCGCATCGCCAATTTCAGCGACTGTATCTTCGGCCGCGTCGACACTCATGTCTGTCGTCGTGGCTGCGAAGAAAAGCAAGGCTGCAAGGCTGATTATGCGTCTGATTGTCATGGCTTGTTTAATAATAAACAAAAATAGCCATAGCCTGTGGCTTTAACAAATATTTAATATTTATTTAATGTTTGTTTGCAAAGTTTTACGCGTACGCTCCTCAGAAACGTCTTGTAATCTTGCCTGTGATGGTGCGTTCGCCGAGTACCTTCGCAAATTGCTGATGGATGTTCTGTTTCTCCATATATTCTTGCAGAAGACCGGTTATTACAGACGGGTCTGTTTCTTCATGCAGTTGTTTCTCGATGTCGTCGATCGAGGCTTTGAGTATGGCGTCAAGCAGGGCATAAATAGCGCGGGGAACGAGTTCGATAAGTCTGTCGCGCTCGGTCTCTATCTTGGTATATTTCGTGTGGACTTTGCTAAGGGTGTATTTTTCGCTGACGAGGTCTGTGGTGAGGCGGCGTATCTCGTCGTCGGGCGATGACAGCAGTAGTTTTTCGATATATTCGTCGGTGAAATTTGCTTTAGATGATTCGTAATAATTGTCGGCACGGCTTCGCAGGGCGGTCTCGAGAGCCGTTGCGTCGGCGACACTGGCGGCTTTAGACCTTATCTCGTCAAGGCCGTCTTCTATCATTTTCGCTTTGGCCTGCTCGAGTGAGACGATGAAAGAGCTGTAATCCCTGTCCCAATTGCGGGCGGTCAGCTCAAGTGCGGTGTCGAATACCTTTTTATACAGGGGTATGGAAAAGCTGACGGCTTCGGCGTCGAGCTCGGCTTTGACGTAGGCGATAAGGCTCAGAGTGCGGCCGTCATCGGTCGAACAGAAACCTGCCATGCCATATTTTAACACATATCTTATAATCTCGCGTTCGAATTTCTCAAGACGGTTGTCGGCATTGTTTACAAGTTCGGGGGCGATATCGGCGACTGTTTCCGCCGTGGTGTCGGTTTCTGCTACTGTCGAATCGGCTTTCTCGATGTCGGCGATTGATTCGCGGGCGGCCTTCTGGCGCTGACGGTTGCTCTCGTTCTCGATGCGCTCGGTGATGAATTTGGCGAGCTGAAGCATCAGCACGTCTTCGGGCACGCCGAGCATGCGCGAACATTCGGCGACATATATCGTGCGCGTCACCTCGTTGGGTATGACAGCGATAGTCTTCAGAATGTCGGCGATGACGCGGCTGCGCTTGATCGGGTCGTCGCCGGCGTCGCGCAGAAGGACGGATGTCTTGAATTTGATGAAATCGGTCTCGTGGGTGGCGAGATATTCCTCGACCTCTGTGGCCGAATGGTTCTGGGCGTATGAGTCGGGGTCGTCGCCGTCGGGCAGCGACACGACCTTGACGTTGAGGCCTTCGGCAAGAATCAGGTCGATGCCACGGAGCGAGGCTTTCACGCCGGCGGCGTCGGAGTCGTAGATGACGGTGACGTTCTCGGTGAAGCGGTGAATGAGCCTGATCTGCCCCTCGGTGAGCGATGTGCCCGACGAGGCCACGACGTTCTCGACGCCGGCCTGATGCATCGAAATGACGTCCATGTAGCCTTCGACGAGAATACATTTGTTTTTCGAGGCGATGGCTTGCTTGGCTTGATAGAGGCCGTAGAGTTCATAGCTCTTGCGGTATATCGACGATTCGGGCGAATTGACATATTTTGCTACTGTCTTGTCGCTTTTTAGCGTGCGGCCGCCGAAGGCGACGACTTTGCCCGAAACGCCGAAAACGGGATAGATGACGCGTCCTTTGAAGCGGTCGTAGATTGTGCCGCGCTCACTTTTGGAGCAGAGGCCGGTGCTGATGAGGGGCTCGGGTTTGAAGCCTTTGCGGGTGGCGGCTTCGTAGAACTCATTTGATTTCTCAAGGGCGTAGCCGAGATGGAAGCGCTTGATCATCGCGTCGTTGATGCCGCGCTGTCTGAAATATGTCAGTCCAATCTCGCGGCCGTCGGGAGTGTCGGTGAGGTTCGACTCGAAGTGCGACATGGCAAACTGGTTGACAGCGAGCATCGATTCGCGCTGTGAAGCCTCGGCCTTTTCGGCCTCGGACATCTCACGCTCCTTGATTTCGATGTTGTATTTTTTCGCGAGATAACGCAGTGCTTCCTGATAACCGACCTGTTCGATTTCCATGATGAAATTGACGGGAGATCCGCCTTTGCCACAGCTGAAGCACTTGCAGATGCCTTTTGACTTCGAGACTGAAAACGACGGAGTCCTCTCGTTGTGGAAAGGACACAGGCCGAT
>USIN01000159.1 GCA_900554715.1 uncultured Bacteroidales bacterium | reverse complement strand
TTTCTAAGGTAAAAAAGATTGTTTTAGGTTTGTGCGACAAAGGTGGCCGTTTTTTGGCAGGCTGCCAAATATTTTTATATGTTTTACGACATCATTCTTTAACTATTTTTGCGGCAATGGCGGTTGCTCGTGGGGCATTGCACTGATATGTAGTTGATTGTCTCTGTGGACCGGTCGCTGCTGAACGGATGTTTTGTATTGTTATTTATTGTTAAAATCACGCAAGGCGCTTGCATATTGTTTGAGTTC
Source organism: uncultured Bacteroidales bacterium (assembly GCA_900554715.1). Classification (GTDB taxonomy): domain Bacteria; phylum Bacteroidota; class Bacteroidia; order Bacteroidales; family Muribaculaceae; genus CAG-873. Next base: position 4,444 of record USIN01000159.1, on the reverse strand, counting down.
GAAGTTTTTGCCGTCGAAAACGCCGTAGCTGAAATTGCTTATCCAGTCGCCTAAGATTATCAGTCGGGTTTTGCCTTCGATAATCTTGTTGACCATGACGTGGTGGTGGCCGATAACGATGTAGCCGGTGTCGGGGTGGGCGGCGGCGTATTCGCGGGCCCAGGGCTCGACCGAGGGGGCGATGTCGCGCTCGTATGAGATGTCGGCGGCGCCTGATTTGCGGCTGTCGGCGCTCCAGGCGTGGGCGAAGGGGATGGTCCAGCGGGGATGGATGCCTGAGTAGAGTTTCTGACAGAAGCGGTTGCGGAAGAGTGAGCGGATGAACCTGAATGACGGTTTGAGACGTCCGAGTCCGTCGCCGTGGGAGAGGAGGAATCGGCTGCCGTCGATGGTGACGCTCTCGCTGCCGTCGATGACGGTGATGCCTATCTCGTCGCGGAGGTAGTCGAAGAGCCAGATGTCGTGGTTGCCTTTGAACCAGATGATTTCGACGCCGGCGTCGGCCATGCGGGCGAGGGTGCCGAAAAAGCGCAGGTAGCCGCGGGGGGCGACGGTTTTGTATTCAAACCAGTAGTCGAGGATGTCGCCGAGGAGGTAGAGGCGTCGGGCCGTGGGGGTGATGCTGTCGAGAAAGCGGCAGACGAGTCGCTCGCGGCGGCGGTCGCTGTCTATATGGGCGGCTCCGAGGTGGAGGTCGCTGATGAAGTAGGTCAGGCGGCGGTCATCCATGGGCAGAGAGTGGGGATTAGAGGAATCCGAGTTCGAGTTTGGCTTCGTCGCTCATCATGTCTTTGGTCCATTCGGGCTCGAAGACGATGTTGATGTTGACCGACTTGACGCCTTCGATGCTCTCGAGCTTGTAGCGGGCGTCTTCGATGAGGAAGTCGGCGGCGGGGCAGTTGGGGGCTGTCAGGGTCATGTCGATGTCGAGATTGCCGTCGTCGTCGACCTCGATGCGGTAGATGAGGCCGAGGCTGTAGATGTCGACGGGTATCTCGGGGTCGAAGACCGTGCGGAGCATCTCGACGGTCTTTTCTTCTATCTGTGTGCGTTGCTGTTCTGTCATAATAGTGCAAAAATAATAAAAAGAGGCGTGACGGTGAAATTTCGGGACTTTAATTTTCTTCTTTCGATTATTCCGATGATTATTTTTGGCAGTTAACAAGCGATTGACTACATTTGTGAGATAAAGAACACATCCAAAATTTTCACTATATGAAGAAACATAATTTTTATGCCGGTCCCTCAATCTTGAGCGACTATACGATCAAGAATACGGCCGGAGCCATCATCGATTTTGCAGACACCGGTCTGTCGATACTCGAAGTGTCGCACCGCAGCAAGGAGTTTCAGGCTGTCATCGACGAGGCCACAGCCCTTGTCAAAGAGCTGCTTGAAGTGCCTGAAGGTTACAGTGTGCTATGGCTTGGCGGAGGCGCGTCGATGCAGTTCTGCATGTTGCCTTTCAACCTCCTGAAAACAAAAGCTTCATATCTCGACACAGGCACATGGGCATCGAACGCTATCAAGGAGGCCCGTCTCTTCGGTGAGGTCGATGTCGTGGCTTCGTCGAAAGAGGCCAACTACACCTTCATCCCCAAAGGCTTCAGTGTCGACCCCGCATCTGATTATTTCCATTTTACGTCGAACAACACCATCTACGGTACTGAAATCCGCACCGATCCCGAGGTCGGCTGCCGTCTTGTCGCCGACATGAGCTCTGACATCTTCTCACGTCCGATCGACATCGCCAAATATGACGCCATCTATGCCGGCGCTCAGAAAAACCTCGCTCCCGCCGGTGTCACCATCGTCATCGTCCGTGACGAGGCCCTCGGCAAGGTCGAGCGGCAGATACCGACAATGCTCGACTACCGCACGCATATCAAGAAGGGTTCGATGTTCAACACTCCTCCGGTTCTCCCCATCTACTCCGCCCTCATGACTCTCCGTTACTACAAGGAGCAGGGCGGTGTCAAGGAGATGGAGCGCCGCGACCTCGAGAAGGCCAAGGTGCTCTACGGCGCCATCGACGAGAGCCGTATGTTCGAGGGCACGGTGACCGATCCGGCCGACCGCTCGATCATGAACGTCTGCTTCGTTATGGCTCCCGAATATAAGGAGCTCGAGAAAGACTTCATCGACTTTGCTTCGGGCCGCGGCATCGTCGGCATCAAGGGCCACCGCTCTGTCGGCGGCTTCCGCGCGTCGATCTACAACGCTATGCCTCTCGAGAGCGTCAATGTGCTCGTCGAGGCAATGAAGGACTTCGAGGCTACAAGATAAAGAATCACAGACCCAGAAATCATCAGGATATGAAAAAGATACTTGTCGCCACCGAAAAGCCCTTCGCCGCAGTAGCCGTCGAAGGCATCCGCCGCGAAATCGAAGGCGCCGGCTATGAACTCGCACTCCTTGAGAAATATGGCTCGCGTGCCGAACTCCTCGCCGCCGTGGCAGATGCCGAGGGACTTATAGTCCGCAGCGATATCATCGACCGCGAAGTCATCGACGCCGCCCCCGAGCTGAAAATCATCGTCCGCGCCGGTGCCGGTTATGATAACATCGACCTCGAGGCCGCACGCGAGCGCGGCATTGTCGTCGAGAATACCCCCGGACAGAATTCAAATGCTGTCGCCGAACTCGCTTTCGGCATGATGGTTATGGCTGTACGTAATATGTATAACGGCACCTCGGGCAGCGAGCTCAAAGGCAAGCGTCTTGGCATCCAGGCCTTCGGTCAGGTCGGCCGCAACATTGCCCGCATCGCCAAAGGCTTCGGCATGGAAGTGTCGGCCGTCGATCCCTACTGCCCCGCCGCGGTGATGGAAGAGGCCGGCGTGAAGCCCTGCGGCAGTGTCGCCGAGCTTTACCGCGACAATAACGTCGTGTCGATCAACATCCCGGCCACGCCCGAGACCGTCAAGTCAATCGGCTATGACCTGCTCGTTTCGATGCCCAAAAACGCTCTTGTCGTCAACACGGCCCGCAAGGAAGTCATCGACGAAGAAGGTCTCGCCCGCGCTCTTGCCGACCGTGCCGACCTCAAATATGTCGCCGATGTCAAGCCCGGTAACGCCGACGAACTGAACGAACGCTTTGCCGGCCGTGTCTTCTTCACCCCCAAGAAGATGGGCGCCCAGACCGCTGAAGCCAACATCAACGCCGGCATCGCCGCCGCACGCCAGACTGTGGCATACCTCCGCGACGGCATCGACCGCTTCCGTGTAAACTGATCACCAGAAAAAACTAACATAATATAAAAACCATTACTTATGGCAACCAAACCATTCAAATATCAGCCGATGTTTCCCCTCGGCCCCGATACCACAGAATACTACCATCTCACATCTGACTACGTCAAAGTCGAGAACTGGGGCGGTCACGAATTTCTCGTCGTCGACCCCGAGGCGCTGACCGTCCTTGCCCGTCAGGCCACACACGACAACGCTTTCATGCTCCGTCGTGAGCACAACGCCATGGTCGCCAAGATTCTGAGCGATCCCGAGGCCTCACAAAACGACAAATTCGTCGCCCTGACGATGCTCCGCAACGCCGAAGTTGCCGCCAAGGGCCAGCTACCTTTCTGCCAGGATACCGGCACAGCCATCGTCCATGGCGAAAAAGGCCAGCTCGTCTACACCGGCTGCGACGACGAAGAGCGCATCTCCGAAGGCGTCTACAAGACCTACACCGAGAACAATCTCCGCTACTCGCAGAACGCTCCCCTCAACATGTACGACGAGGTGAACACAGGCTGCAACCTCCCCGCGCAGATAGACATCCACGCCACTACCGGCTCGGAATATAAATTCCTCTTCATCGCCAAGGGTGGCGGTTCGGCCAACAAAACATACCTCTATCAGGAGACCAAGGCTATCCTAAACAAGAAGACGCTCGTGCCCTTCCTCATCGAAAAGATGAAGACTCTCGGCACCGCCGCATGTCCTCCCTATCACATCGCGTTCGTGATCGGCGGCACTTCCGCAGAGGCCAACCTCGCAGCCGTGAAGAAAGCCTCCGCTAAATATTACGACAGCCTCCCCACCAAGGGAAACGAGTACGGCCACGCCTTCCGCGACGTTGAGCTTGAGAAAGAACTTCTCGAAGCAGCACACTGCCTCGGTCTCGGCGCTCAGTTCGGCGGCAAGTATTTCGCACACGACATCCGCGTGATCCGCATGCCGCGCCACGGCGCGAGCTGCCCCGTCGGAATGGGCGTAAGCTGCTCGGCCGACCGCAATATCAAAGCCAAGATCAACCGCGACGGTATCTGGGTCGAGAAGCTCGACGAGTTCCCCGGCGAACTCATTCCCGAAGAGCTCCGTCAGGCCGGCGAAGGCCAGGTTGTGAAGATCGACCTCAACCGTCCGATGCCCGAGATCCTCGCCGAACTCGACAAATATCCCGTTTCGACACGTCTGTCGCTCAACGGCACCATCAT
>USIN01000158.1 GCA_900554715.1 uncultured Bacteroidales bacterium | reverse complement strand
TGCCTACCTCGCCGCCGCTGTACGCAACCGAAGTCTCAACTATCTGCGCGACTGTGATATACGTCGCCGTGTCGTCAGCCTCTATTTCAGCGAGATTGATGATTATGATGCCGAACAGTGGCCTGACGAGGCGACTGTGGCACGCATCTACGACGTAATTGCCCGTGAGCTGACGCCACAGTGCCGCCGCGTGATGGAACTGCGCTTCTCCGAAGGACTGACTTTCGCAGAGGTCGCCCGCAGGATGGACGTCAGCGAGAACACTGTCTATAAACGCCTTCGTCATGCGTTAATGATAATCCGTAAAAATTTGTGATATGGATAAATACGACATTGTTTTTGATCTTGTTGAGCATCCCGACAGGTATAGCCGCGAGCAGATGACCGAAATCCTGTCAGACCCTGAGACACGCGAAATCTACAATCTGTTATGTAAAAGTGCCTCGGCGTTCACAGCCGCGTCGGCCGATGACGACGACATCGATGCCGAGTGGCGTAAGTTTGCCGCCGCCAATCCGGCCGGCCGTCCGCGACTGATGTGGTTCGGTCGCCGCGCGGCCTCTGTCATCGGCTTCGCGCTGCTCTCGCTTGTCGCCGTGGCCGTTGGAATTGCCGTCACGATGGCAGTCGTCGAGAGCAGACCAGACTCTGCGGCCGAATCGGTGCAGACCGACGATGTGCCTGAAACCGTCATGGAGATGGCCGCACCCGACGAGGCCGGTGACTCTGTCGCAGTGCTGACTTCGCCGATAGTCTTCGAGAACGAGACGCTTGAAAATATCCTCGCGCTTGTGGCCTCGCACTATGGCCTCGACGTGAAGTTTGACAACAGTGCCGCGGCCGGTTTGCACCTCTACTTCAATTTCGACCCGCAGCTCAGTGTCGGGCAGGTCATCGACCGTCTCAACACATTCGAGCAAATCAATATCCGCCTTGACGGCAAAACCTTAACAGTAGACTGACAATGAAACATATATATGCCATTCTGTCGGCAATGATAGTGTCACTGTCATCGCTGGCTGCCGAATTCTCATACTCATTCGATAATACCCCCGTGGCCGAAGCGCTCGCCGAGATTGCCAAAGACCATCCTGGGCTTGACATCAATTTCATCTACAAAGAGCTAGATCTCTACACGACTTCAGCCAGAATTCTGACCGACAGCCCTGTCGATGCTGTCCGCCGGACCGTCGGACGTAATCCGATAACGGTTATCGTCAGAGGCGGAGCGGTCTATGTCGAGGCGATGCAGCACGGCCGGTTCTGCTACTCGGGCCGCGCTGTCGACGCCGGCGGCGACGCAGTCGTCGGTGCGACCGTCATGCTTCTCGAACCTGTCGACTCGACGGTAGTGACTTACGGCACGACCGGCACCGACGGCCGCTTCGTGATACCGTGCGACCGCTGCGATGTCATCGCCAAATTTACCTGTGTGGGCTACAGGCCGACATATCGCGACTGTCCCGGGTTCTCGCTCGGCACCGTCGTGATGGACGCGCTGCCCATACAGCTCGAGGTCGTCCATGTCGAGGCCGACAATGCCGTGATGTATTCCGACCGCACGGTTTATATACCGACCGCACGCCAGAAAAACGCGTCGCAGTCAGGCGTCGATCTGCTTGACCACATGTCGCTGCCGCAGCTCCGCACAGTCGGAGGTAAGGTCGAGACCGCCGGCGGCAAACCGGTCGCGCTCTTCATCGACTATCTGCCCGCATCAGAGACCGACCTGCGCTCGATGAAGATGACCGATGTCAGGCGCGTCGAATACTATGACTATCCATCGGATCCGCGCCTGCAAGGCAACGCCCAAGTCATCAATTTTATCATGGCTCAATATGAATATGGCGGCTACGTCAAGGGGTTCGGCTTCTCGAACCTTATCTGCTTCACCGAAGAGCTGCATGCCAATGTCAGATTCCAGTATAAGAAAATGACATACGACTTGGCGTCATACGGCTTCAATTTGGATCAGAAACATTTCGGTCAGGAGCGGACCGAGACTTACCGTCTGCCGCAGCCTGACGGTTCGGTCAGGGAATTTGACCGTTTCTCAAACACGGCCTGGTCTAAAGAAGTGCGACGTCAGGGCGGTGTGGCGTTCAAGGCCACGTATAGCTCCGACAAGGTGCAGGCCTCGACGCTGCTGCAGGGCAATATCGACGACATGCCTCACTCGGACCGCCGTGGCGACGTGCGTTATTCGACGCCCGATTACCGGTCATCCGAATATGAGTCGACTTTCGATAATCTCTCGAAAGTTCTGACATACAACGGATATTATTTCTTTGTGCTGCCAAAGGACAACACTCTGACGTTCACGCCGTCGTATACCTATTCGCACACCGGTCAGCGTTCGTCTTACACCGAGTACGGCTATAAGCCTGTCTTCAACGGAGCCACTGACAATACAAATCAGTTTAAGGCCAATCTGAAATTCAACCACGATTTCGGCCGCTATGGCAGTCTGCTCGGATTCGTCCGCGGTTCATACGAGTATAACCGCACGCAGTATTCCGGCTCGTCGGTGTCGTTAGACCGCGCCAAGTCGTCACGCATCGGAGTCGGTGCGACATATAATGTCACAGTCGGCAACTTCTACGGTATGACCGGTTTCGGCTGGGACTGGGACCGACTGCAGTTCGGTGACATGACCGACACGCCTTCGTCACCCTGGGTTGACCTCTCGCTGCAATATGCTTTCTCAAAGAAACACTCGGCTTCGACAACCTTCCATTACAGCACATGGCAGCCTTCGCCTAACTTCAAGAGCGACAACGTCATTGCTTCGACGCCTCTGATGAGCTACACCGGCAATCCGAATCTTGTGTCGTCGAAGTCATACGACATAGGCCTCAACTACACATGGATTCCCGACAATAACTATAGTTTCAATGCGTTCGGCTGGGCGTGGATAGTAGGCGACCGTTATGTCTATGACTACGAAGCGACGCCGACAGGCATACTCCGAACGATAAAACAGCCTTTGGGCAGTTTCGTTCAGGGAAAATACGGCGTCAGTGCCACCGGACGTTTCTTTGACCGCAATCTGGTGCTCACGGCTCAGATAGCGCAGAGACTCAACCACAACGGCAAGCCTTATAATGTCGACCATGCGCGTTTCAGCTGGTATGGCCGCGCGGCCTATTACTTCGACAAATGGTTCTGCTCGCTGACCTATGTCTCGGGCGGGGGTGTCCCCGACGGCTATATGAACGGTATCTGGATCAACTATCGCAGTGATTGGTATCTGACGCTCGGCTGGTCTGACTCGCGCTGGAATCTCCGCGCCAACATCATCAATATCAACCGCTGGGACTGGCGCAGCGATACCGAGACCATGCACAGCACATATTATGATAGCCGCACTGTCAAGCTTGCCAACTCCAATCATGCTCTGATACAGCTCTCGGTGACTTACACCTTTGGCTTCGGTAAAAAAGTCGCCGCCACCAACGAACCCGGCGCCTCAGGCACCGCCTCGTCAGGCATCCTGAAATAGCCACACAAATCATTTTATGTGCGCCTCTCGGCGAGGTGCTGTTGTGGTAGTAAGTCTGCGGTTTTCAAACGCAATCAATCTATTATCGCCTTTACCGCGCAGGCCGCCGCGCAAGCGTCTCGGCCTACGCGGCTATCAGTAAAATCGTCGCCTTGCAGGCGATATGGGCCAAGGGCTTCAACCCTTGTAACCAGTGAGTTGGCTACTACGGCTGAAGCCGTAGTTCCACAGGGCGACGAGCTCGTCGCCGCACATAAAAACAAATTTAGCGTAACCAAGGCCTCGCTAAAGCTCGGAACTTAAACAAAAATTTTAGCGATTAATGGAAGGATAAGGTCAAAAAAGTCATTAAGGTCGAGAATGATGACCTTTCTTTGTTCTTATGTCCTTATGTCTTATGTTTTTATTTGGGGCCGGGGAGGAAAATCCAAGGCCAGAAGCCCTTGGTCAATAGGTGTGGCTCTTACTCGCGGTATTCCGAGGGGTTGACGCCGAGGTAGTTCTGGACGTAGCGGCTGAAGTAGGCCGGAGATGAGAAGCCGAACATATCTGAAATCTGGACGAACGACAGCGATTTGTCGCGCAGAAGCCGTGAGATGTCGAGAATGGTATAGCGGTTTATCCAATAGTTGGCTGCAAAGCCACTGACCTTTTTTGATACCTCAGAAAGATACTTTGGCGTCACGCAAATCGCGTCAGCATAGTATTTTACCTCTCGGTTATGGCGGTAACTGCCGTTTTCGAGCATCGAAAGAAATTTATACATGATGGCGGCGTTCTGCGTTGATATGGATGACTCGCCGAAGAGTTTTGAATGGAAATCGAAGAAGTCGAGTATGGCGGCCTGAACGGCGTTGCGCAGCAGTTCGTCGTAAAAGTTATGATCGGTCTGGCCGAGGCGATATTCAATCCAGCGGAAATCACGTTCGCAGACAAATCGTTGTTCGTCGGTCAGGCGCATGACAGGGTTGAGAAACAGTGCTATCGCACCCTTGGTGCCGTAGTTGCTCTGCGGCGTGCAGAGGTTGATGAACTGGGGTGTGGCGTAGAGTACCTTGACCCCGAAGTCGGCTGACGGGCGGACGCGTTCGATAAGTTTGCCTTTGCGCACTATCATGAGATCGCCTTCTTTCAGTTCGAAATTCCTGTCATTGAACGAGAGCGAGCAGAGCCCGGCAAGACATATCGCGTGGGCGAGATAGTC
>USIN01000157.1 GCA_900554715.1 uncultured Bacteroidales bacterium | reverse complement strand
ATACTCGGCGATGTTGTTGGTGCCCCCGTCGATTGGCCCGACGTGGAACACTTCGGTGCCGTCGCCGACCATCACCCCGCGGTATTCCATCGGTCCGGGATTCTTCGAGCAGGCGCCGTCGACGGCGATGGCGTCGAGGCGTATCTCGGGGAAGGCCTCGTAGTTGATAAACTGGCGCGTGTGCTGCCCTATGGCCTTGAAAATGCCGAGGTCGGCTTCGCCTCGGTAGGCCTCGACGGCCGCACGCTGGGTCGGGAAGGCACGGTATTTTGCGCCCGGGAAGTTTTTGACCTGAAGTTCGCACTCTTCCCATGAATCATAGACGCCGGGTTCGACGCCGTTCCAGACGACATAGTATTTGTTGGATGACATTATTTTTGTTGATAGTTGGCTGTCTGTTAAGTGAATTGTAACAGAAGAGAGATGTCGACGGGACGTTGCCCGACGATGGCTGCGATTGCCGGATTGACCGCCCGGCCGATGAACGTATAGGCGGCGCGGCGAAGCTCGGGCCTGAGTTTCAGCGCGTTGACGGTCGAGTCACAGGCCACTATGTTGTCTATCATCGTCAGCAGTGTGTCGCCGAGGGCCATGGCGGCCGTGCGGGGTACGGCATTGCCGGCGTTGACATAGCAGACGCGGCGGCTGCCGTCATTGGCGTTGTCGAATGGCGAGGCCTGGGCCAGGTCGATCTGGGGCATCGACGGGAACATCGGCTGAGGCAGCGGGCACAGGTCGAATGTGATGACGCCGCGTTTCATGACGTCGACCAGCGACTGGTCTATGCTGTGGCGGCCGCCTTCGCAGCAGCCTATGACGATGTCGGCGCTGCGAAGGGCGCTCTCGAACACACGCGGATGCAGCGTCGACGCTATCACGCCGGGACCGAGGTCGCTGATGGCGCGGCGCAGCCGGTAGGCGTCGTTGTCAAACATTCTCACCGTGGCTCCGAGGCCGGTGGCCGAGCGTGCGGCAGCGCAGCCGGCTATGTCAGACCCGATAATCGTCACCTCGCAGGGTACCACTCCGGCCACACCGCCGAGCAGTATGCCTTTGCCGTGGATGGCGTCGGCCAAGAGCGACGAGGCTATGGCAATCGAGGCACGGCCGTCGATTTCGTGGAGAATGTCGGCGAAGGGGCGCCGTCCTTCATCGTCGGCGATATGGTCGAGGGCGATGGCTGTGACTGATTTGTCGAGCAGATAGTGTATTGCGGCCGGTGTCTGCTGTTCGGGGTGTAGGAATGTCAGCAGCAGGCAGCCGCGTTTGAGTCCGCGGGCGTCGGCCTCGCTCAGTGCCGCCGGATGGATGACGATATCGCAGCGCAATGTCTCGGCCCGGCTGACGACCGTGGCGCCGAGACGGCTGTAGGCGGCGTCGGTATAGTGTATCGGTTCGGCGGCCCCGGCCTCTATCTTGACCGAGAAGCCGCGCTCGACGAGCATGCCGGCGACTTCGGGTGTCAGCGGAAAACGTTTTTCGGCCCAGTTCTTCGATGCTGGCAGGCCGATGGTCGCCTGACGGCTTTCGGTGGCGAGCTTGAGCAGTTGCTCCAGTGGGGTGGGCGAGTTCATTGCTGTGTCGCTTATTGGTTGTCTGTCAGAAATCTATTGATAAACTGTCGTGAGCTTTCGGCAATCTCGGCCTCGTTTTCGAGGCGCGAGCTGTCAAAACGCGCCGAGGCTTTTTCGTAATGCTGCCGCCGCGATGCCATCGACCGCTCGACAAAGTCGGTGAGGGCCCGGTCGTCGAGGTCGCGCAGCAGCGGGCGCTGCGCCCTGAAGAGCTTCAGGCGGTTGAGCAGAGTGTCGTGGTCGGCCTCGAGGAGGACGGTGACGCCCGACGAGTTCATCAGATCCATGTTGTCGCCGAAACAGGGTGTGCCGCCGCCGCAGGCTATCAGAGCCGCCGGACGTCCCGGTTCGAGCAGGCTGCAGAGCGCGCGCCGCTCGGCGTCACGGAAGACGTCCTCGCCGCGCGCAAAAAGCTCGCTGACGCTCAACCCCTCACGCTCGACGATATAGTCGTCGAGGTCTATGAAATCAATGCCCGCGTCGCGGCTGACGGCACGGCCGAGCGTGGTCTTGCCCGAGGCCATGTAGCCTATAAGAAATATCGGTCTGCGCACTTATGACGGAGATTGTTATTTTTTCTCTACCTCTTTTTTGAGCAGGTCGCGTATCTCGGCAAGGAGTTCTTCCTGAGTCGGACCGGCGGGAGCAGCAGGAGCGGGGGCTTCCTCGGCTTTGCGTTTGAAGCGGTTCATGGCCTTGATGGCGACAAAGATACAGAAGGCGATGATGATGAAGTCGAAGATGGTCTGAACGAACGAGCCCCATGTGATTGCCACCTCGGGTGTGATGATTTCAGTACCTTCCGTGACAGCGTCTTTGATTACAAACTTATAGTCTGAGAAATTGAGACCGCCGGTGAGCACACCGAGGCCGGGCATGATGATGTCGTTGACGAGCGACGTGACGATTTTGCCGAATGCGGCGCCGATGATCACACCTATGGCCATGTCGACGACATTGCCCTTCATTGCAAACTCTTTGAATTCGTTCAGAAATTTCTTCATATCGTTTAAATTGTAAAAAATGAAAAATTATGATTCGTGATATTAGATAAACACAAAAATATGAAAAAAAGCCGATACCGACACATAAAAAGGATAAATAAGCAAAAAATAGAGTGCATATTTTGGGCAATTATTGTTTGTAAGACAAAAAAATATAGTAATTTTGTGACGGTAAAAAAGCAGGGGTCAAGCGTGACCCCCGTAAAATAAAACAATGATATAACTAATTAATTCATAACCCAATAATTTTATATAATAATTATGACAAAAATAGGTATTAACGGCTTCGGCCGCATCGGACGTTTCGTTTTCCGTGCTTCAACAAAACGTAATGACATCGAAGTAGTAGCTATCAACGACCTTCTTCCCGTTGACTACATGGCTTACATGCTCAAATATGACACAATGCACGGTCAGTTTGACGGTACTGTAGACTTCGACCTCGAGAAGAGCGAACTCATCGTTAACGGCAAACACATCCGCGTTACAGCTTGCCGCGACCCGAAAGAAATCAACTGGGGTGCAGTAGGTGCTGAATACGTTGTTGAATCAACCGGCCTCTTCCTTACAAAAGAAAAAGCACAGGCTCACATCGAAGCCGGCGCAAAATATGTCGTTATGTCAGCTCCCTCGAAAGACGACACCCCCATGTTCGTATGCGGCGTGAACGACAAGACTTATGTCAAAGGCACACAGTTCGTTTCTAACGCATCTTGCACAACAAACTGCCTCGCTCCCATCGCCAAAGTCCTCAACGACAAATTCGGCATCGTCAACGGCCTTATGACAACAGTTCACTCTACAACAGCTACTCAGAAGACTGTCGACGGTCCTTCGATGAAGGACTGGCGCGGCGGCCGTGCTGCTTCTGGCAACATCATCCCCTCTTCGACAGGCGCTGCCAAGGCTGTAGGCAAAGTTATCCCCGAACTCAACGGCAAACTGACAGGTATCTCGATGCGTGTCCCCACTCTCGACGTATCTGTTGTCGACCTCACAGTCAACCTCGCTAAACCCGCTACCAAAGAAGCCATCTGCGCCGCTATGAAAGAGGCTGCAGCCGGCGAGCTCAAAGGTGTTCTCGGTTACACCGAAGACGCAGTCGTTTCAAGCGACTTCCTCGGCGACACCCGCACATCTATCTTCGACGCCAATGCCGGTGTTTATCTGACAGACAACTTCGTTAAAGTCGTTTCTTGGTATGACAACGAAATCGGCTACTCTAACAAAGTTCTCGATCTCATCGCCCGCATGGTCGAAATCAACGGCTAATCATCCGCCATTAATCAACTATAGATAAAAAGCCTTCGGGGTCGGCTCGCGAGAGCCGGCCCCGAATTTTTTAAGCCTGCGTAATTGCTAATTCTGTGATCTGATTCTATTGACCTCGTCGATGATGGCGCGGGCGTTGTCGCGCGAGTGGCGGTAACGCTTAAGGCCGATGATGCCGCCGATGATACCGCCCGTGACAGCCCCGGCGAGCAGGAATGCGCTGTTTTCAACGCCGCCGTTTACCCTGATTATCTCCCTGGCGAACAATGCCAGCCAGACCGCAGACATCGGTATGCCGAAGAGCAGCCACTGGCCGTTGCGCCTTATCATCTTCGCCGCCTTCGCGCTGATACTCACCATATCGCTGTCAGAGAATGATGTCTCGTCAATCCTGTCGTGCGATAAAAGCTCATAGCAGATGGCGACAAAGAAATATGAGATAGTGAGAAAAATAAACCACACCGGTATCCTGAGGTTGTAGAGACAGAGCGGAGTCGAAACAATCACAGCTGCCATCATTATCAGATTCTGCCGCCGTGTGCGGTTATATTCCTTGATATACCGGCCGATAGTCCGTTCGATTGACTCGTCAGATACTATTTCGTGTTGCGCGAGTCTGCCTTTGAGCAGTGATATCTGTCTGCGCATCTGTTCGAGATTGTCTTCCATAAGGCTACATCTTTTTTAGTTCTTCTTTTATTCTGAATAGTCTGACCCCGACATTCTTCGGCGTGATGCCGACGATGCCGGCGATTTCATCATAGCTGATGCCTTCAAGCCACAGTAGCACGATGGCACGGTCGAACGGCCGCAGACGCGAGATTCTGCTGTGTAGCATCTCAATCTGTTCGGTGTCGCTG
>USIN01000156.1 GCA_900554715.1 uncultured Bacteroidales bacterium | reverse complement strand
AGCTTGGGGAAATAGTCAGACGCATAGTATTCGCGGCCGCCCCAGTCGAAACCGAGCCAGTGGATGTCCTCGCGGATCGAGTCGACATACTCGACGTCTTCCTTGACAGGATTGGTGTCGTCGAAACGCAGGTTGCAAGTACCGCCGAATTTTTCGGCGACGCCGAAGTCCATGCAGATGGCCTTGGCATGGCCGATATGGAGATAGCCGTTAGGTTCGGGCGGGAAACGGGTGTTGAGTCTGCCGCCGTTCTTGCCGGCCTGCAGGTCGTCCCACACTGCCTGTTCAACAAAATTCAGACTACGACGCTCGGTCGATTCGCATTCGTTTGTTTCTGCCATCTGTTTAAATTTTAAGGAATTTATTTTTTCTAATTAAAGTGCAAAAGTAAGCATTTTCGCCGTAAACGACGCTATCAGGAATCAGAAATTTTGGAGAATCATGACCTGACGGGGCTCGAAGGTCATTTCTTCTTCGATAGTGACAGGATTGCCGGTGATGACGTCGGTCATGGTCGTGCCGTATGGCAATATCTCGAGCGTGCGCTCCATGGTGACGGTGTTGGGCACATCACGGCCGTTAAGCAGCACGATGACCTCCTTGTCACCGAGCTTGCGGCGATAGGCATAAATGCCGTTCTGAGGCATGAAATGTCTGAGCGAGCCTTTGGCTATGACCTCGTTGGCCTCGCCGCGACGCCACTGAAGGAGCTTCGACATATAATCCCAGGCCTCGTTCTGAAGCGGGGTTCGGCCTTCGCGGGTGAAAGCATTGACTTTGTCACCGGGGAATCCGCCGGGGAAGTCGCGACGCACGTAGCCGTCAGAACCCTCCTTACTACCCGACATAAGAAGCTCAGTGCCGTAATAAAGCTGCGGAATGCCGCGCGATGTCAGCAAGAACGCTATCGCCTGTTTCCACGAACCGAGACTGTCGGGTTCTTCGGCAAGGAAGCGGTCGGTATCATGGTTGTCGAGGAATGTCAGAATCTTCTGCGGGTCGGGGAACAGGAAGTCGAGCGACAGATGGTCGTAGACTTTGTTGAGACCCTTCCAGGGATCGGTGTCACCGTTGAATGCCTCTCGGCCGTTGAGGATATAGAAGAAGTCCATCACTGTCGGCAGGTTTGTCTCGACAGGGTTGAGCTTGTTGCCGCTCTGCCAGTAGGCCGAACCGGCTTCGTTTGAATACCAGCACTCGCCGACAATATTGAAGTCGGGGTATTCGCGGCGCACATCGGCAGCCCACCGGCTCATCGCCTTCATGTCGGCATAAGGATAGGTATCCATGCGAATACCGTCGATTTTAGACGACTCAATCCACCATATCGAGTTCTGAGTAAGATACTTCATCAGATGGGGATTGCGCTGGTTGAGGTCGGGCATCGCCGTGACAAACCAGCCGTCGGTCGTATGGTCGAGATCATAGTCGGAGACATAGGGGTCGTGGACTGTGGTGAGGCGGAAGTTTGTCAGTTCTTTGCCGTCGGGATGGTTATACCAGTCGGCCGAGGGCATATCTTTCATCCATGGGTGATTTGAACCCGAATGGTTGAAAATCATATCCATAACGACTTTCATGCCGCGTTTGTGAGCCTCTTCGATCATCTCACACCACTGTGCGTTGGTGCCGAAACGCGGGTCGACACGATAGTAATCGGTCGTGGCATAGCCGTGATATGAGCCGCCCGGCATGTCGTTCTCAAGCACGGGACAGGCCCATACGGCGGTGACACCCAGTGAGTCGAGGTAGCCGAGATGCTCGGTGATACCCTCGATATTGCCGCCATGACGGGCGTTGGGGTCAAGACGGTCGTCGGCAACCTGATATTCGAGTGTAGCAGCCTCGGCTGATTTTTTGCCGTCGCCGCCCTGCGCGAATCGGTCAGGCATAAGGAGATAAAGCACATCAGACGCATCGAAGCCCTTGTATTCATCAGGGCGCCGTGTGCGCTCAAGCAACTCATATTTCACGGTCTGACGCTTCTTGCCGTTGGTAAACTTCAAATCCATCGTACCGGGACGGGCATCGGCACCGATTACAAGATAAAGAAACTTATAATTGGGACTGTCGAGGCTCACCTCTTCGGCCAGACGGACGCCGGGATAATCGACGGCGACATCGGCTTTGGCGACATCGTGGCCGCTTACCATAAGCTGAAGCGTGTCATTGACCATGCCTGTCCACCAGTATGGAGGCTCAATTTTATCGACAAGCGCCTGCTTCGGCGCGCCGAACATGCTCGCACCTGCCATAAGGGCGAGCGACAGAATCGAAAATCGTTTTTTCATTGCAAGTAAATATTTTCTATGGTATCATTCATATTCCATAAGGAAACGCTCGACGTCAAGAGCCGCACGGCAGCCCATGCCGGCAGCTGAAATGGCCTGACGGTAAATCGGGTCAGCGACGTCACCGGCAGCAAACACTCCGGGAATATTCGTAGCCGTTCCGGGAGCGGCGACCTTTATGTAGCCCTGCCCGTCGAGTTCGACATAAGGCGCAAACACCTCGGTATTGGGCTTATGGCCTATGGCAAGGAAGAAGCCGTCGATGGCAATGTCGTAGCGGTTTTCATTCTCTGTGCCGACCTTGGTGACAAGATGGGCGCCCTCGAGCACTTCGTCGCCGAACAGGCCGACTGTGTTGGTGTTGAACAGCACCTCAATCTTGCTGTTGTCAAAAACGCGCTGCTGCATGACCTTAGAGGCGCGCAGCACGTCGCGGCGCACGATAAGATAGACTTTTTTGGCCAGACCGGCGAGATAGAGAGCCTCCTCACAGGCCGTGTCTCCGCCGCCGACGACAGCAACGGTGCGGTTGCGGTAGAAGAAACCGTCGCAAGTCGCACAGGCCGAAACACCCATGCCGAGATATTTCTGTTCGTCGGGCAGACCGAGATAACGGGCTGCGGCGCCTGTCGAGATAATTACAGACTCGGCCATGACGGTCTCGTTGCTGTTGACAGTCACTTTGAACGGGCGTTCGCTGAAATCGACAGCCGTCACACGTCCGACACGGACATCAGCGCCGAACCGGCGCGCCTGAGTCCGGAGGTCATCCATGAGTTTGGGTCCCGAGATGCCGTCGGGATAACCGGGGAAGTTTTCGATTTCGGTTGTGGTGATGAGCTGGCCGCCGGGCTGCGGACCTTCGATGACGACTGGAGCGAGATTGGCGCGTGACGCATAGATGGCCGCGGTGAAACCGGCGGGGCCGGAGCCTATGATAAGGCATTTGATTATTTCAGGTTGCATGGGTCTTATTTTAGTCTGTTACTATACTATAAAGATATTATCTCAAATCGACGGTTTCGGCCGACGGATGGAGTTTTGTGTCGTAGACGAAAGCACTGCGTCCGATCGCTTTACCGATTTTGACATTGGCGATATTGGCAATGAGACGGCTGCCGTTTGTAAAAACGGCGACGATGCGCGTCGGCAGATTACGGGCCGTATCGATAGACAGCTCGGCGCTGACAATCGAGCCGCCGGCTTTCAGGGGTTTAAGCTCTATCGTGCGCACGTTGCCGTCGGTGCTGACGACACGGCCGGAATAATTCGACATCGAGGCGTTAATAATCTCGACGGGATTTGTCTCCAGCAACTCGTCGGCAGTAGGCTCTGTGATGCTGACCTCTTCGTTGTCAGGAATATACGTCCACTGAGTTTTACCGTCATACCATATCGACAGGCGGTCAGTGATGAGTTTGAAACAACGGCCGCTCATTGTCAGCGAGCCGGGTATCTGGCCGTTGTCGCTGTCAAGCAGGAATGTCGCCGTCAGCGATGGCGCCGACTTGAGCGCGGCACTACACTTCGAGAGGGTCGTTTTCGCCGGCTCGGCGGCATAGGCTGCGATGGCGAGACACATTGCTGTCACGACAGTAGCCACCTTAATATAAATATATATTGCTTTTGCTTTCATATCTGTCAAACGCTCTGCGGGCTGTTTAGGTTTTAGAGATAGCTCTCGATTGACATCGGGTCGACGAGCACCTGACGCGGCTTGGCACCCTGGGCCGGCCCGACGATGCCGGCTGCCTCGAGCTGGTCCATGATCTTACCGGCCTTGTTGTAGCCGATGCTGAAACGACGCTGCAGCGACGATGTCGAGGCTGTCGTCTGGGTGACGATAAAGCGGGCACACTGCGGGAAGAGCGGGTCGCGCTGCGACGGGTCGCCCATGTCGGGAAGATCGCCGCCGGCGTTTTCATTCGGAGGTTCGGGGAGAAGGTAGGCGGTCTCGTAGCCTATCTGAGCGTCGACGTGATTGACGATGGCATCGACCTCAGCCGTTTCGATAAGGCCGCACTGCACGCGGGTAATCTTGCCATTCTCGAGGACGAGCATGTCACCACGTCCGATGAGCTGATGGGCGCCGGTGCGGTCGAGGATGGTCTTGCTGTCGACCGCCTGCGATGTCTTGAAGGCGATACGGGCCGGGAAGTTTGCCTTGATGACGCCGGTGATGACGTCAGTCGACGGGCGTTGTGTGGCTATTATGACATGCATGCCCACGGCGCGGGCTTTCTGCGCCAGTCGGGCGATGGGGAACGAAATCTCTTTGCCGCCCATCATGACAAGATCGGCAAACTCGTCGACGATGACCACGATATACTGCATATATCTGTGACCCTTCTCGGGATTGAGCTGATGGTGCGAGAATTTGGCGTTATACTCCTCGATCGAGCGCACCATGGCCGTCTCGAGCAGCGAGTATCGTGCCTC
>USIN01000155.1 GCA_900554715.1 uncultured Bacteroidales bacterium | reverse complement strand
CACAGAGGCCACGGTGTCGAGCGTGGCCGTATTGGTCATCGACTGAATCCTTATGGGATTATCGCCTCCGACCGCAGTGACGCCGATGCGGACCGGTGTGGTCTGACGGCGTCTCGATTTATTGTCAGTCATCAGTTAGTCTTGAATTTATAGTCTTTTATTTCGGCGAGTTTTGCATTTGCTTTCTCAATTTTATCGGCGAGCGAGGCGCGATAGGCGTCATAGCGGGCGGCAAGAGCCTGGTCAGAGAGAGCGAGCATCCTGACGGCGAGGATGGCGGCGTTGAGGCCGGCATTGATGCCGACCGTAGCGACGGGGACGCCCGGAGGCATCTGCACGATAGAGAGCAGTGCGTCGCGGCCGTCGAGAGTCGAGTCGATGGGCAGACCTATGACAGGCAGGGGGGTCATGGCGGCGATGACGCCGGGGAGCGCGGCAGCCATGCCGGCAGCGGCTATTATGACTTTGACACCGCGGGCGGCAGCGCCGTGGGCAAAAGCCTCGACGGCCTCGGGGGTGCGATGGGCGCTGAGAGCGTTCATCTCGAAAGGCACTTCCATCTCTTCGAGAAAAGCGGCGGCCTTGGTCAGGATGGGAAGGTCTGAGGTGCTTCCCATGATTATACTTACTGACGGTGACATGATTGGATTGGTGTTATGTTAATACTATAATGAAAGCAGAATGAATTCGACGGCAAAACCGAGCGCGGCGCCGGCACATACCTGGCCGAGTGTATGGCGGTTGAGTATCAGACGCGAGGTAGCGATCAGCCCCACGAGCACGACAGAGCCCGACACCCATGCGGCGGCATTGCCGATGGCGAGATGGTTGAAGGCCAGCCACGAAACGATACCGGCCAGGCCTCCGGCCGATGTGGCGTGGGCGCTGATTTTCCAGCCGAAGTTTATCAGCATGGCTATCAGCGTCGAGACAGCCGCACCGATGAAAAACAGAGACAGCCACGCAGGAGCATGGACGACGCCGAGATAGATGGCGGCCGCGACATAGCAGGCTATCGTGACCATAAATGGAATGAAACGCTCGCGGCGGTTGGAGATGCTCATGTCGCTGACGCGGCCGAGACGTATCATCGTGACGATGGTCGCCGTCGGGATGACAGCGGTGATAAGGGCTATCATCGCCATGACACCGAAGCGGATGCGCTCGGGAAGAATGCTCAGCGGCGTTATCCACAGTGCCAGAGCCGTGCCGTAGGTCGGGACGACTATAGGCGAGAAGAAATCGCTGAAAATCTGAGCTATGCGCTCGAGGGTGTTTTTATGCTGTTTTGTATTGTCTGTCATGTCTTAAAACTGTTTTCTGAGGCGCGCTACGGGCTGGCCGAGGCGTTCGCGGTATTTGGTGACTGTGCGGCGGGCTATGTCATAGCCGGCGTCGGCGAGACGCTGACGGAGAGCTTCGTCGCTGAGTGGCCGATGTTTATCTTCGCTGTCGATTATTTTTCTGAGAGCCTCGACGATTTCATGCGACGACATGTCGGCATCTTCCTTGGGGCGCTCGTTGAAGAACATCTTCAGGGGATAGACGCCGTGGCGCGTGAGGACATACTTGCCTGTCGTGGCGCGTGATATAACCGAGATATCAAGGCCGGTAAGTTCGGCGATATCCTTGATTATCATAGGCTTGATGGCCGAAGGGTCGTCAGTGGCGAAAAAACGGGGCTGCAGGCGCACAATGCTCTCCATGACGGCCATCAACGTCTGCGAGCGCATCTCGAGCATCTTGATGAAGGCGAGGGCCTCGTCACGGCGGCGCCGGATAAAGATATCGGCCTCACGCTGACGGCGGTTAGCCGACGGCGTGTCGCTGTCGGGCAGGTCGAAGCTGCTCTCGACGGCGAGTTCGGGCGTGCGGCTCAGAAGCGCAACCGTGACATGTCCATCGCTGTCGACGTCGACGCTGAAGTCGGGCACGATGTGGCGCAGACGGTCTGTCGGCGTCACCGTCTCGAGAAGCGAGCCGGGCTTGGGATTGAGGGTCGTGATAAACTCTATCGCCCCGGCGAGGACGTCTCGGTCGATGCCGAGGTGAGAGCGTATCTTATCGAAGTGTTTCTTTGAGAAGAGGTCAAACCAGTCTGCGACAATCTCCCGGGCCACACGCGCCTCAAGCGAGCGGGGAGCACGGTCGATCTGCAGCAGAAGGCAGTCGCGGAGGTCGACAGCACCGACGCCGGCCGGGTCGAGGCTGCGGACACGGGCGAAAACCCGCTTGACGTCGGCAAGCGTGACATCCATACCTTCGCGTATCTCGAGGTCTTCGACTATCTCGGGCAGCCCCCGGGTGAGGTAGCCGTTATCATCGAGGCTGCCGATGATATACTCGGCCACGGTTGTGTCGCGGGTGTCGAGATCGAGTTCGGCAAGCTGCTCCCTAAGAGCCTCATAGAGCGACGGAGCGCCGTCGGTAAGCACGGGTTCATAATCGTTGTCGTCGGCTGACCGGTTGTTTGCTTCGAGGCGATAAAAAGGGATGTCGTCGTCACTGCCGTAGTCGGCGCGCTGAAGTTCTTCGGCTGTTTCGTTGAAATCATCTATAGATTCGAGATTGTCAGAGGCCGATTTTTCTTCGAGGGCCGGATTTTCGTCGACGGCACGGCGGACAGCCTCCTCGACTTCGGGCGGTGTCATCTCGAGAAAACGTCCGAATATGACCTGACGGGGGTTGAGCCTCTGCTGCAACCTGGTCTGCTGTGATATGTTAAGAGATTCGTCAGCCATATTTTACGTCAGTGAGTGATACTAATTGCCGTCGTAGAGACAGTGGACCTTGCCGACAGGCAGTTTTCCTTCGAGTTTTATAGGTATGCGCCTGTCGTCGGCGCTGATCCATGCGTCCATGTCGTCGGAGGTTT
Source organism: uncultured Bacteroidales bacterium (assembly GCA_900554715.1). Lineage (GTDB taxonomy): Bacteria > Bacteroidota > Bacteroidia > Bacteroidales > Muribaculaceae > CAG-873. The sequence continues at coordinate 1,956 of USIN01000155.1, read as the reverse complement.
TCTTGGCGCCGTCAGAGGTAAATATAAATGTTATATGATAGCATCTATAGTTTCTCTTCTTGACGCTGACGGTCTCGAGGCCGTGATATTTTATCGCTAGCAATTCTTTACGTTTGCCCGAGAAGATGTTGACTGTCAGCGTGTGGCCGGGACGCCAGTCTTCGTATGGCAGCGAGCGCATGTAATAATACGCGCTCAGCATATCGACTGTCACGCCCTCGGCGTCGAGGCGGCGCCGCTCGTCTTTGACGACTTTGCCTTTCTTCGCGACACGGCGTTCACAGAGGCCGGTGACGGTGCCGTCGTCATTGTAGACGAAACGGACGACATCGTGCTTGTCTTCACCTCCCTCGTGGGCTATTTTCTCGTAATATGTCGAACGGAATCCTTCACGGTCAATGAGGCCGCGCAGTGTGTCGCGCACCATATATATCCTGTCGGCCCACGGCTCTGACGCTGCTGTGAGCAGTGTGGCGTAATGGTCGTCATGAGCCTTGAGGGTCAGCGTGGCGCGACCGGCCTGCTTGTTTATCAGACCCCATTTGTAGTTGATGCGGTAAGGCAGTGACTCGTCGGTGAAACCGCGTCCGAATGCAGCGGCGACAGCCAGGGCGACAAGCGTCAGAGTGATGGATATTCGTTTCATATAAACTAAACACATAAACAGGCGGACGTGTTTGACATTCAGTCGTCGCACTGCGATTTATAGTCGTCAGACCGGTATTTTGATGCAGAGTTTGCGGTGGTTGCCGAGGCCGATGTTTGGCGCGTGGGCGTCTTCGGGAAAGAAAATGGCTATCTGTCCGACATTTACATGAAGCACTGTCGTAGCCGAATCGCCATAGAAGATTATGTCGCTCTCTTCATCATATTTGTCACGGGGATAGTTGAGACCGTCGACAGCGGCCCACCCTATCGATTCACGGCCTTTGAGGGGCACATGTATGTCGATATAGCGGCGGTGTGCCTCGAGGACAGCGTTCTCGCGGGGGCGCAGGGCCACCTCCTCGCTGTTGACACGGATGCCTGTGTCGCCGAGTTCGACCGAGCCTTTTACAAATTCGTCTTTTACGTGTGCGCCAAGCCATTCGATAGCTTCGGCTATGGCCGGCGATATGTTTTTATATCTTTCTGCGTCTGAAATCTGACAGAGAATCATAAATTATATAATACGTTAAACTCAAATATCTTCATTGTTGTTTGCCTCGTCATCGAAAAGAGGCAGCACCGCACGCGAGCTCTGCTCGATGCGTTTGTTGCGCCAGCATTTGCGGCACACGGCGACATAACGGTCATCGCCACCTATCTCGACCTGGGCACCCTCTTCGACAAAGTCGCCGTTGGCGTCGATACGCGCGTTGATTATGGTCTTGTTGCCGCAGTTGCATGTCGATTTGATTTCGTCGATTGTGTCGGCGAGTTCGAAAAGGCGGCGCGAGCCTTCGAAGAGGCGGCTCTTGAAGTCGGTGCGCAGACCGAAGCAGATGACGCTGCTGCCGAAATCGTCGACGACGCGCGAAAGCTGGTCGACCTGCTGCTCGGTGAGGAACTGAGCTTCGTCGACGAGAAACCATTCCACCATAGCCCCCATGTCGTTGCAGATGTCGCGGGCGAGCTGATAGAGATTCGTGTCGTGGTATATCCATCGGCATTCGCGCTCGATGCCGATGCGCGAGCGGATGACGCTTCGCCCTTCGCGGGTGTCGATTACGGGTTTGAGACAGGCGTAGGTCAGTCCGCGTTCCTCGAAATTATAGGCTGTTGTCAGCAGCAGGGCGGTCTTAGCCGAGCCCATTGTGCCGTATCGGAAATAGAGTTTGCCAAGTCGGTTCATAGCGACAAAGTTACTAAAAAATCGGGCTGCCGCAGCAATGATACCTTCCGAAGCAAAAAAAATTATTCGTCATCACGACGAATAATCTTCTTACCTTAAATCTAATACCATGAAAAACTGAT
>USIN01000154.1 GCA_900554715.1 uncultured Bacteroidales bacterium | reverse complement strand
CAGTTTCTGCTCGAAGTTGTCGAGACGCGCCTGAATGCTGTCCTGAGCGCGCTTGCGGTCGTCAGGGTCGGGGTAGAGCTGCATCATCGACTTGTTCTTCAGATTGCGTGTCTTGTAGATTTCGCCGTCGTACATCGAGAGATTGAAGAAGTCGTCGTAGCTGCATGTCGGCATGTTATTGTCGTCGTTGATGAAAATCGACTGCTGGGCGAGCCATGGGCGTATGTCTGAGAATTTCACCCAGAACATCGGATAACGCACGGCTTCGCCGCCGAAATCGCCGGCACGGTGGAGCACGGGGCAGATGGCTTCGACGCGCGGACGCAGACGGTTGTGGCGCGTGTCATATTCCCAGCGTTCGATGATATAATATGAGAGTACCTCGTTGGCGGGCACGTCGCTCTCTTCGATGACAAAACGCGGATTCTTCTCTGTCGAACCCTTGGCCGGGGTGTAGAGTATGTGGAAACGGTCGAGCATGTCGCGTACCTTCACGGCATACTGGTCGGTGAATATCTCGCGTCCGTCGAGATATTCGTATGCCGTCAGTCGGTTGTTGGCCAGCAGACGCATGATGATGCGGAAGAGGTTTTCCTGTCCGTCGACAGTCTCTTCTGGATAGTAGAGCGGCGCGTTCTTGTCCTTGTCGAGGTCGAGGTGACGGTATATGACGCGCATCCACTGCAGGTCGGCCTCTGATACGGGCGAGCCGTCGGTGTCATAGAATTGCTGCATGCGGTCGGTGATAACCGGGCCGTCGTCGGCGTTCTTGTCGCGTCGGCGTTCAGATGCTTTGTCACGTCGGCGCACGACACCGTTGTTATCCTGGGCGAAGACGGGCAGCAGCGTCCCTAACATAAGGGCCGCGACGGCTGCATATAGTCTGATCGTTTTCATATATATCGTTATTGTCTGTTTTTTCAGTGGTTAGTTGACGATTACTTCCATCGGCGACAGGTCGCGGGTGATGCCGTCGGGGCCTACTGCCTTGATGCGCGAGATATAGAATCGTTTGCCGCGCGATAGGCGCTGGAACGACTGTTTCTGCCGGGCCGAGAACGACGAGCCGTCGCTCACCTCGGGGATGGCGTTGCCCATCGAGTCGAAGAAGACGGTCTCGAAGCTGAGTACCTTGAAACGGGTGTCTATCAGTCCGTCGTCGATGGCGGCCTCGATGCCCGGAGCCTGCAGCAGCAGGGTCTTGGCGAAGGGGCGGCCGCCCTTGTAGTGGTCGATGTTGCCTTTGCCGTCGTTGAAGGCGATGTAGGGCGTCGGGTCGGGCAGTTTGCGCACACGGAAGGTTGTCGTCGCTACAGTCGCGTTGCGTCCGTCCATGTTGGCGGTCACGGTGACGACTGCGTCTTTGCCGACGGCCGACGGGCGGGCGACCCAGTGGTCGCCGCTGCGGGTGAGCGTGCCGTTGGTCATCGTGGCCGAGATGTCGCCCATGGCGACGCCGGGGACAGAGATGCCGACGGGGTTGTCGATGCCCGCGTAGAGCACGTTCATCATCGTGGCCGACACTGTGGCCATCGGTTCGATGACGGTGTATGACGATGTGAAGTCGTGGCGTGTCGTCGAGCCGTCGCCGTGGGTGACTTCGAGATAGCCGTTGTAGTCAAACTTGCCCGTCGACGAGGCGTTGAGTTCATAGAGGCCTCGGTCGTTGTCGAGAGCCTTGCCGTTGATGAAGATTCGCGGGCGGGCCGTGGTGTCGACGGCTGCGAGCACGATGTTGGCCGAATATTTGCCGCCGCGCATCACCAGTCGCGACTGGGGCATGACATAGGCGTTGAGTTCGTTGACGCGCACGTCGCCGGCGTCGACCTGCGACAGCAGGGTCGACAGGGCCTCGCCTTCGGCATACAGTATGTCGTTCTGGAGTTTCGACAGCAGGGTTATGGCGGCCACGACGGGCTGTTGCTCAAACTTCGATTCTTCCCATGTCTGGGCCGTCAGTGTGCCGGGCTTGAGGGTGTCGTCGGTCGAGAGGGCGCCCGCGATGCTCGCGCGTTTGACCGAGTCGACCATTATCTGGTTGATGTATTCGCGGTAGAAGTCGATATTATGGCGTAGCTTGCTGCCGAGGCTGTTGCCCGGCGCGAGCATCACGACGGCCGCGGCCTCGAGGTCGTCGCGGTTGACGATGTGGTCGGGGTCGCCCTCGCTGCCGTCGGCTTTGCGCACTATGGCATATTTGAGCGAGTCGACACGGCTGTATATCTGGCCGGTGACATCGCGCACCTCCCTGGCTTTCTCGAACCACTGCAGACCCTTGTCGGGGTTTTGTTCGGCGAAGGCGGCGAGCTGGCTGTAGAGCGCTTCGTTGCGCTGGGCCACGTTGTTGTTAGAGCGGTTCAGACCGTCGTGGACCTGCGTGAAGCCGTCGAGCACGTCGCTCGAGACGTTGAGCGCGAGCATGGCCGTCAGGACGATATACATCAGGTTGATCATCTTCTGACGGGGCGACAGTCTTGTGTTGTTTGCTCCCATTTATCTTGTCTGGTTCTTGTCGGTTTAGGAATTCTGTGTTGTGGCGCTGTTGTCGGCCGGGGCTGCCGTGGCGTTGATGTCGCCGGGCATCATCGGGCGGTACATGTTGACAGTCATCGCCGTGATCATTTTCTCATAGACTGAGTTGAGCTGCTGCATATAGCGGGCCATCTTCTCGGTCTCCTCGCAGTAGCGGGCGCTCTGTGCCGAGCTCTTCTCATACATGTCGCGGATGTCCTTGATGCCGCGGTTGACGCGGTCGATCGAGTCGAGCTGCGACGAGACGCTTTTGAGCTGAATCTCGTAGATGGTGTTGAGGCCGCTGATGTTGCGGTTGAGGTCGAGCATCTGCTCGACATAGCCCTGCGAGCTGCGGGTGATGTTCTCTGAGTTTTCGGTGATGGCGCGGTAGCTGTCGAGCAGCACGTCAGAGACGTTGTTGAGGGCGGCTGTCGTCGTCTTGAGGTGTTCCATCTCGGCGGCGATGCCGGCCATCTGGTCGAGATAGCGCTGGGTGGCCTCGGTGAGTTCGGCCATGCGGGCGAGCTGGTCTGAGGCGGCGGCCATCTTGGCGATGCTCTCGGTGAGCGAGCGCGAGTCGTCGTCGCTGAGTTCGATGCCCTGCGGCAGTCCCACGGCGGCCTTGGCCTCGGCTTCCGATACCTTGCGGCCTGTCGTTGTGCCGCCGCTGATGACGATGCCGCTGCCGCCGTTGAAGTCGGGACGGTCTTCGTCGTTGTGGCTGTCGAGAACGGGGAAGACGTCCTCCCACTTATATTCTTTCGGCGGACGGTCGAAGGCGGTGAGGATAAACATCAGCACCTCGGTGCCCATGCCGACCGACAGCAGCGTGTTGCCGCCGGGGAGGTGGAGTATCTTGAACAGGGCGCCCCAGATGACGATGGCCGCGCCGATACTGTAGGCGAAGTTGAAGAAGCGCTGGCCTTTCTCGCTGCTGATGAAGGCGCTGATTATATTGCGGTATTTTTTTACTTTTTCCATGTTGCGATGGACTGGCTGGTATTTGTTGTCTTGTTATTTCTTGTCTGACTTCTGGCCCCGGGCAAAGCCTATCTGCGATCTGACGCAGCGGAAGCCGATATATGAGCGCTGTTCGTTCTGATACTCCCACATGCGCAGGTCTGAACGTACGTTGTGGGCAACGTCTTTCCACGAGCCGCCGCGCACAATCTTGCGCTTCATCTTGTAGGGGTCTTCCTGGGCGGCGTCATAGCGGTATTCGGGGTTGAGGTCGCTCGTCAGCTTGCCGACGCTCTCGGTATAGGCCGTCGAGGTCCATTCGCTGACATTGCCGGCCATGTCATAGAGTCCGAAGTCGTTGGGCGCGTAGGTGCCGACACGCGACGTTATCACGTGGCCGTCCTTGACATAGTTGCCTTCGTTGGGCTTGAAGTTGGCATAGAAGCAGCCGCGGTCGTCGCTGAGGGCGAGGTCGCCTTCCCAAGGGTACATGTTCTCGTTGACACCGGCGCGGGCGGCATATTCCCACTCGGCCTCGGTCGGCAGGCGGTAGGGCTCGACATAGACGCCCTCGCGGCCGAGCGAGCGGCGCAGGAAGTCGGTGCGCCAGTTGGCGAAGGCGTTGGCCTGCTCCCAGCTCACGCCGACGACCGGATATTCGTTGTAGCCGCCGTGCGAGAAATAGAGTCTGACGTAAGGCTCGTTGTAGGCGTTCTCGAAATCGTTGATCCAGGCCGTCGTGTCGGGGTAGACGTTGACGATATAGGTGTTGAGGAAGTCGTAGTCGCCGGTGAGGCCGCGTGTGACGGTCTCGCGGATGATTTCGCCGTCGTCATTGATATAGGCGGTGTCTTTTGATATTATGGGGTTGACCGTCGGCGCGGGTTTGTCAGTGTTATATTCGCGACGGCGCGGGTTGAGACGGTTCTTGCGCTTTGCGGCCTCGGTGTGGTTGTAGACTTCATAGCGGTAGTTGAGCTGGTCGCCGTCGAGCTCGCGCACGCCGGTGATTGGGTTGGTGCGGTAGACACTCTCGATGGCGCGCAATTCGTCTTCGTTGGGGTTGCGCCAGGGTATGGGCTTGTTCCAGTTGAGATGTGGTTTCACGGGGTTGCCTTCGCGGTCTTCCTCAATTTTGTATTCCTCGTTTCCTCCGTATGCGGGATCAGCAAGGCGTTCCCTGATGATCGAGTCGCGCACCCAGAACACAAATTGCTTGTATTTCGAGTTTGTTATTTCTGTCTCATCCATCCAGAAAGCGTCGACCGACATCCCTTTGGGATCGGCTGCAAGATTCCATGCACTGTCTGCTTTCTGCGGTCCCATTTCCATGGATCCACGGCTGACGAGCACCATGCCGTAAGGAGTAGGCTCGGCCCAGGCTGTACCGC
>USIN01000153.1 GCA_900554715.1 uncultured Bacteroidales bacterium | reverse complement strand
AGGCGCGCACCTGCGAGACGTGCGATTTTCGCGCTTCTGATGTGAATTTGTAGTCGATGACTTCGAGACCGCCGTCCTCGGTGTCGACGATGAGATCGGGACGCGAGGTGCTGCCGTCGAGCGGATTGAAGATGCTGCGCTCTTTGATGCGTATGGTCTCGGGTGCAAACCATCGTCTGACACGGCTGTCGTCACTGGCGAGCGCCCGTCCGATGACTTCGCGGCATTCGTCGGTGGCGCTGTCGGTCAGTCGCAGGCGGTTGCGCAGTTTGCGCAGTGTCAGGTCGAGGCTGCCGGCGTCGTCTGTTTCGGCCAGGACGGCGTGGAGGCGTGTGCCGCGCTCGGCGGCTTCGGTCTCGGCTGTGCTCTCCTCGTCGTCGGTGATGTCGCCGGGGCTGTCGTCGCCGGCGTCGATCGATGTCAGGGCGCGGGTGTCTGAGCGCAGGTAGACCTTGTAGTCGGGCGACGCTGTGCGTCCGCCCGGCGCCGGCTCTTCTTTGCGCTGTCCCGGCACGGTCGGCTCGCCGAAGACAAAATTGCCTTTGTCGTCGACGTATGCGCTCAGGTCGGTGAGTCGGTTGTCATCCGTGTCCTCAGGTGCGGCAAGGGCGTCGGCGATATACTGTGCCACGCCGTCGTCGCTCGGGAAGATGACGTCGAGTTCGCGTCCGGCGCGTGTATAGGCGACGTAGGTGGCGTTGAGATTGTCGAATGTCTGTTCGTCGACAGAGCGGCGGTAGCTCTTTATGACCGGCGAGCCGGCGAGCCCGGCGACGCGGTCGAGGCTGAGAGAGAGCAGGGGAGGCACACACCCGGCGTCGAAGCCGAGGTTCAGCTCAGACGGGTCTATCCACTCGGTCTCGCTGTTGCGCCACAGGCTCCAGTCGCCGAAAGGTATGTGGACACACGGCCATTCGAGACCCTTTGATTTGTGGATCGTCATGACAGTGACGGCGTCGATGCCCGTACCCGATGCGATGGCGAGCCTGTCGCTGTGGCTGTCCCACCATTTGATGAAGGCGCTCACCGACGGGTTGTAGAGGTCGCAGTAGCCTATGACTTCGTCCTGGAAGGCGGCGATATAAGGGAACTCGGCCTTGCGCAGCGACTCGGGTATGCGTTTCTCTATGATTGTCTCGACGAGGGCGACGAGGTTGGTCGGGCGCGTGGCGCTTATGTCGGCGACGGCTTCGCTGAGAGGCAGCGGGCTGTCGGCCTGGGTCTCCATGGCCAGTCGCAGAGCCTCGTCGGTCGGATGTCCTTCGGCAAGGAAATATTCAAATCGGCTCGTCATCATGACGATGTCGCCCGTGGTGGCATATTTGCGGTCGCCGGCCGCATTTGACGAATATGAGCGGTCGATGATCTTCAGCAGACTGACAATGAGCTTGACGGCCTTTGAGTTGCGCAGCAGCAGCGATTCGTCTGAGGCGATTCTTATTTCGGGATGATTAGCCAGGATATAGTCGACGGCGAGCGAGGCGTGGCGGCGTGTCTTGGCGAGCACGGCGATGTCACCCCAGCGGTAGCCGGCGTCATGCTGGGCCATGATGCGCTCGGCCGTGAGCCGCAGCGGTGTCTCCTCGTCGGCCTCGGGGTCGTCGGCGAGACGGGTCAGGCTTATATATGCCGGTATGTCTTTGACGGTCTGCTGGGCCACATTGTCATACGACGTGATGCCGAAGCGGCGTCCAAGACGGCTGAAGAGGCTGTTGTTGAAGCGCACGAGGTCGGCGGCGCTGCGGTAGTTGGTGTTGTCGGCCGGCTTGTCGCCGCGTATTGTGTGCGACACCGGGAAGTCTTCTTCGGCGACACTGTGGCCCAGCAGTGTGCTGTCGCTGTTGCGGAAGCGGTAGATGGCCTGCTTCTCGTCGCCGATGATGAGGCTGTCGTTGCCCTCGGCGATGCTGTCGGCGACAAGCGGGCGCAGGTTGTCCCACTGCATGTGCGACGTGTCCTGGAACTCGTCGATCAGAAAGTTGTGGAGCGTCACACCGAGGCGCTCGTAGATGAAGGGCGAGTCGCAGCCGTTGATGATTTTTTTTAGGAGGTCGTTGGTGTCTGAGAGGAGAATGAGGTTGTTTTCCTCGCGGAAGCGCTGTATGTAGTGCCATGTGAAGCCCATGAACTCGAGGTTGGGGCACGCTTCGTCGATGCGGTCGAGCATCTCGTCCTCGACTATGGACGCGAGGCAGTCGTTGAGAAAGCCGCCGACAGCGTCGGTGAAGCTGTCGGGCGGGAAAATGTAGTTTTTGCCCGATTTAGGCAAGTATTTCTTGACGTAGAGCTTGCCCGGCTCGTCGACGGGATTCATGAAGGCTTTGACTTTCTTGGCTTTGTCGTCGTCAAAAGGCATGAATTTTGTTATCGGCGGCATCGTGCCTTTGTCGGCTTCGGCGATGATGTCGAGGACGGTCGGGGGCAGTATCTCCCGGCTGAAGCCGAGAGTGTCGAGCTGCGCCATCAGAGTGCGAGAGGCCGCGGCGAGTGACTGTGCGAGCTCCTTGCGGCGGTTTTCGATGCTTTTCCTGAAAGTGTATAGCCTGCTTTTGTCGTCGAGATATTCGATGACGTCGTCGGCGCGGCGCTTGAATTTCTCGCTGCACATGCGTTCGACATATCCGGCCAGATCTTCGTGAATCTTCGACGAGCGGTCGAAGACGTTGAAGTTGTGGCCGGCCATGATTTTCTTCATGGTGTAGTTCTTGATCCACTCGGTGATGCGGCGTCCCTGCGGCGGGTTGCCGTAGTTGAGGTCGTCGAGCATCAGGCTTATGCCGGCCTTCACGGCATAGCGGTCGTCGATTTCGACGCCGTAGTCGCCCTGACGGTCGACCTCGCGGGCAAAAGCGCGCAGCACCGACTGAAAGAACGAGTCTATCGTGCTGACATTGAAGTGGTGATAGTCGAAGAGCAGCTGTCTGAGGGCTTCGGCGGCCACGTCTCTCAGCTCGCCGCGGGTGCAGCCGTATTCTCTTATCAGGGCCGGGGCGTAGGGTGCGTCATTGCCGTCGGCTCCGGCGTCAGAGGCGAGGGCGCTGATTTCTTTGAGTATTCGCGTCTTCATCTCGTCGGTGGCCTTGTTGGTGAATGTGATGGCGAGGATGCCGCGGTGGCGGTTGCCGCTGTTTGATGTCCGCGCCCCGCATATCGATGTGTTAAGACGATAACGCCCGGTGGCGTTGTCTTTTACGCCAAGGAGCGTTTTGATATATTCATACGCTAAGGTGTATGTCTTGCCGGAACCGGCCGACGCCTTGTAGATGGTAAGCAATGTCTTAGAGCTTGTTTAACAACAAATGTTACCGACAAGGCTGTCAGTCGTCGAGCAGATTTTCGCATGTGATGAGGAAGTTATGGGGCTCCATAACGACCGAAGAACAGGCGGAAAGATGCCGGCGAATGGCAGCTATGTGGTAATATCTTTTCATTATTTAAATAAAAAATATTTTTAATTTTACATGGAGACTTGTCGTTTATAATAAAGCTTACTTCCGTTTCGCTTATCTTGGCCGCTTTTCGCCTTGCTCCTCAGTCGTGTACATCCAGTACACTCCTTTCGTCTCAAGACGAAAATCACCTCAAGCTAAGCAACCTTGTCGTCAACTTTTGTTATTAAACAAGCTCTTACTACAATAAGAGAATGTGAAATGACGCAATTATATGCAATATTAGCAAAAACCCCCGTAACCGCCAAACCTTTTTGGTTTGTTTAAGATATATTCGCAGGTGTTCCCTGACTGTCTGCCGCCGTATCGTCGGGCTTGAAGCCTACATGAAGGCAGCGGTTCATGAGTTCGTGGTTTTCGCCTAGAAGAAGATTCCTGAAGAAAAGCGTGAGATATTCATATGTCGGTTCGATGCCCTTGATGACATTGCGGTAGTTAGAACGCACCAAAGCGTTTCTGAAATACCACGAGTGGGTCTTGAACATATCATTTTCGGCTGTGAATCCGAGGCTTCGCAGATATTTTATGGCGAAAACGGCTGTTGTGCGCGTGTTGCCCTCGCAGAACGGGTGTATCTGCCAGACGTTTGAGATAAATCTGACGAAATGGTTGATTATCTCGTCGATTGTCAGACCTTTGTAACTGAATTCTTTTTCCAGGTCGAAGTCATATTGTACGGTGCGTCTGAGGTCTGTCGCCGGCCCATAAATGACCGATGCGCCGTCGAGTACCCATTCTTTTTTTGTGAAGTCATAGTCTCTGAACTTGCCCGCGTGCTTGAATACGCCGGTGAAAATGCGGCGGTGAATCGAGGCGAGGCCTTCGACCGAAAATACAAACGACGGTTCGGCAAGCAGTTTGACGATGTTGGCTGCGGCGGTGTCGGCTTCTTTGTTGTTTTCGGTCTCGTTGCGTTTGTCAGCCGCCTGATAATAATTTGAAATGAGGTCGCAGGTCTGGTCAATGTCTATCTGCCCTTCGATGTGGCGTTTGGCTGTCTTGACAAGAAAATCCGATACTTCGAGGCGGTCGACATTCTGCAGGCCTATGGCCGTCTGCCACAGCCCGGCGCGCTCTTTGGGCGAGCCTTCGCCGGCGACGATATAGCGGTCAAATTCTTCGTAATTCATTATTGATTCTGCGGGCTTTTATTATTGAATCTATGCTATTTGCGGCCGAAGTCGGCGGGGATTTCGCCCCAGCGGTCGGTGTCCCACTTGATGACGGGATTGATGATGCGGTTGGCCGAGCGCCAGGCATCGGCGCGGGCGAGCAGCTGACGTATCTGCGCGTTGGCCGGCGTCGGTATTATCTTGGTGTTGCTGTGGCCTTTGGCGAGCCACCCGAGCGCTGTCTTCGAGTCGCTGTAGATTGGCGTGGTGTAGTCGCCGCGACGCGCTAAGAGCGACGCCGCATGAATCAG
>USIN01000152.1 GCA_900554715.1 uncultured Bacteroidales bacterium | reverse complement strand
GCTGTTATATTCCATTTTTTTCTTGTTGAATGTGCCGTAACCGTAGTTTATCGAGTAGTTGACGCTGAGGTTCCAGGGCACAGTCCATTTCATATAGCCGTCTTCGCCGAGATCGACGTCATTGTCGGTGCCGGCGTTGGCTGCCTCGTCCTGCCCCTGCTGGTATTCGTCTCCGGCCGGAGGCTGGCTGCGGTCGTTGTTCTTGTTGTCCTTGCTGTCGTCTTTCTTGCGTTTGAAGGTGTCGTTGTTGAACGTGTAGCTGAACGATGTGCCGGTCGAACGCAGGCGTCCCAGGCCTTTGCCGGCGCTGAGTCGGGTCTTGTCGACTCTGACCGGATTTCCGGCTTCGTTGAGCTGGTAGGTATAGACGTCCCACGTGGCCGACAGGTTGAGATTGAAGCCTTTGGTAAGACGCAGTAATATAGACGTATTGATATCGCTCCATTTGAGCGAGTCGGCGGCGAAGTTATAGCTTTGTGAGACGGTGAAGTTTTCGATGAGTGATATTTTTTTCTCTCCTATCGAGTCGTTGTCGGTCTTGACTTTCATCTCGAGGTTGTTGGCGAGCGAGAAGCTCATCGAGCCTTCTTTACCTTCCGAGGGAACGCCGTAGAGGGCGTTGGGGAAGTAGCTGTATTTGCGTTCGAGCATCTGGCCGTTGGCGCCTTCATACTGATATTTGCCGTAATAGCCGAAGAAGGGACTCGAATAGTCAGGCGCGCCGTTGAACGATATCGTCGGGGTCATGACATGGCGCACCATCTTGATCTTTTTCTTCAGCGGGCCGATGGGGCTGTAGAAACCGTAGAGTTTTGTATCAAGGGACACCGATGCGCGGAAGTCCCAGACGTTATAGAAGCTATAGTTGGTGTCGCAGACCTCGATGCCGGCGACGGGGTCCCAGTGGCGGCGCACCTTGCGGGTATACATGCGGTCGCTCAGGTTGATCGACGGGGTGATGTTGACATAGTTGAGCACGTTGAATGTGGCCGATATAGGCACCTTGTGCTGCATGCCGTTGCGCCAATCCTTGATAAGACTCTTCTTGAAAAATTCATTCTGCTTGGCCGTCAGCGAGTTCTGAAACTGACCCGAATATGACATTTTGATTTTTTCATACCAGCGTTCGTCGCCCGAGGCTTTCTTGCGTTTGAAAGGATAGGTCTGCGACATCGTCAGCGTGAAGTTGGGGAACGAGACCGACAGGGTCGAGTCCTGCGTGCGCTGCGAGACGTTGAGAGTCGACGACAGTGACCATTTTGTGCCGGGAAAGCGGTATGTGAGGTTGACGGTAGAGCTCTTGGTGTTCTCGGTGAACGAAGGCGAGTAGTATGAGTTGAGGTCGTTGCGCGAATAGCCGCTTGTGGTGAAGTTGACGCTCGCCGAGAGGTTCATGTTGGGATTGGCCTTGGTGTCCTGGGTGTGGCTCCACAAGACCTGGAAGTTGGTCTGGGTCGAATAGTCGGGCTCGCCTTTCTCGCCTGTGATGGTCTTGAGGTAGCTGATGTTGAAGTTGCCCGAGTATTTGTATCTTTTGACGTAGTTTGACTGAGCCTGCAGGCCCCATGAGCCTTTGGTATAGATCTCACCCGTCAGCGCCATGTCTATGTTGTCGTTGATGGCGAAATAGTAGCCGCCGTCGCTTAGATAGAAGCCGCGGTTATAGTCGTCGCCGAATGTCGGGACTATGACGCCCGACGAGTAACTTTCAGTGAAGGGGAAAAAGCCGAAAGGAACGGCGAGAGGGAGCGGCAGGCCGGCGAGCACCATGTAGGCCGGGCCGACGACGATGTTCTTACCCGGGCGCACTTTGGCCTTGGTGAGCTGCATGTAGAAGTGGGGGCACTCGTGGTTGTCGCAGGTCGTGTAGCGGCCGTTCTGTATGTAGTAGTCGTCGCCTTCGTCTTTCTTAGTGACGCCGCCCGTGAGATAGCCTTCGCCCTGCTGGGTGATGATGTCGGTGAGGAATCCCTTGCGGGTCTTGAAGTTATAGCGCATCGTCGAAGCTTCGTAGTCGGTGCCGCTCTCGTTGAACACGGGCGAGCCTATGACTTCTCCGAGCGAGTCCTCGCGTCCTACGGCATAGACCGAGTTGTCGGTCAGGTCCATCTTTATCTGGGCTGCCTGAAGCGATATGTCGCCGTATTTCACCGAGCCTTCGCCATACATGAATGCAGTGTCGCGGCGGATGATAATCATCGAGTCTTTCGAGGAGAAATCGACGGCTGTCTCGAGGTCGGCCTTGGTGCGCACGATGCGCGAGCGTCTGACGGCGGTGTCGCGCCGCAGACTGTCGCGTCTCATGGTAAGAGGTCTGGTGCTGTCGGTGGCGAGACTGTCTGTCAGACTGTTGTCTCTGACTGCAGTGATGCTGTCGGGCAGTAGCACATCACCGCTGACATTGTCGGCTTTGGCTGTGACAGCGGCAATGACAGAGGGCAGGATTAACAGAATGACTATATATAGTAGAGACTTTCTCAATTACGGTGACGAACGGTGATATATCGTTTAATCGTGCAAAGGTATTAAAATAATTCCTGATTTCAGAGCTGAAATCAGGAATTAACGTGAATTTAATAGGACTTTGTGTGGCGGAAATCGCCGATTATTCTTTGTAGCCGCTGATTTCGAGTACGCGGAGCGAGAGTTCGTCGCTGTATCCTAAATCTTTAAGGACTTGCGGCAGTCTGTCGAAGTCGTTGTTGAACCGTGCGGCGATTTCGTCGAAACGGTCGGGATGATAGGTAGCTGCGCGTCCGGCCGATTCGAGGCGCGACAGAGCGCCGTGGACGGGCAGGTAGGGGTTGGTGTTCTTGATGTATGACACTGCTTTTGCGGCGCGGCGCATGCGGGCTTTCATGCCGTCGGCGACGGTGAAGTCGGCGCGACCGAAATCAATCGTCACCTCGGCGCCTTCAGCCGGGTTGACTGAGCCGAGGCTGACGGTGACAGTCAGCTCGTTGCCGTCGAAGACAGGCTTTAGCGCTCCGTCGCGGCCGAAGGCCGACAGAGCCGGACGCACGCCATTGATTCTGACAGACATGTCGCGCCTGTCGGGCATATTTTCGTAACGACCCTGTCTCGGCAGAATTCTTACAGTGATTCTGCCTCCCTCCTGACACATCACCACAGGGGTGAACGCATATTCTTTGGCATAGTTCTTGTCGTTGCCGTTGTCTTCGTAGACGGCAGTCGAGTCATTGCCTCCCGGGAAGACATTGATTTCATACGGATAATTGTTGGCAGACAGGTTTTTAATGTCGCGTGTCATCGGTATCACCGAGCCGCTTTTGACATAGAGCGGGAATTCGTCGATGGCGAAGTCGCGGCTAACCGTCCGGCCTCCCTCGAGCGTCGTGCCTGTCGACAGCTCATACCAGCTGTCACCGCCGGGCAGCCATATATTTTCCTTGGAGTAAACACCTGTCATCGGCGACGTTATCGGCATCATCAGCATGCGGTCGCCGAACATATATTCGTTCTTCATCGCGTAGGCCTCCGGCGCCTCGGGATAGTCGTAGTACATCGGGCGGCACATGGCGACGCCGTCGTCGTAGGTCTGGCGGGCGAGGGTGTAGATATAGGGTGCGAGGGCATAGCGGAAGCGAATCAGGTCACGGATGATGTCGAAATGCTCTTTGTCGTAGTTCCACGGCTCTTTGTTGAGCGAGGCATCCTTGGCCGAGTGGGTTCTCAGAATCGGACTCATCGCGCCGAACTGCATCCATCTGACAAACATCTCGGGTGTCAGCCTGTCGAGAGTGACGTGACCGCCGATGTCGTGGCTCCAGTAGCCCTGAAGTGTGTTGGCCGCGGTCGAGGTGAAATATGGCTGGAAAGCGAGAGAGTTCCAGGAGACGCAGTGGTCGCCCGAGAAGCCGAGCTGATAACGGTGGGCGCCGGGACCTCCCCAGCGGGTGAACGTCAGCGGGCGTGTGTCGCGGTTGCGCTCCATGTCGGTGAAAAAGACATGGGCCAGCCACCAGACGTTGTTGAGTTTCGGCATGGTCTTGTCGTTAGGGTAGGTGTTGAAATCGAGCCACCAGAAATCGGCGCCGTCTTTCTCGATAGGTCGCAGAATCTTGTCCATCAGCGAGAGCATATAGGACTTTGACGAGACGGCAAAAGGTATGGTGTCGCCCGATGTGACGCCCATGGCCTCAGCCATTTCAGGGTAATGATCCTCGAATGGCCCGACACCGCCGCCGAAGTGGAGGTTGAGCGGCACATGCAGTCCGCGTGTTTTCATTTCGCCGATAAATGTGGCCGGTTCGGGGAAAAGCTCGCGGTTCCAGCTGAAACCCGTCCAGCCGCCGCGACCCGGGTCGATATAGTGCCAGTCCATGTCCATGACCATTACGTCGACTGGAATGTCGTAATGCTCGAATGCGTCGGCGAGGGCACGGAACTCGTTGTCGGTGTAGCTCCAGTAGCGCGACCACCAGTAGCCGAAAGCATAGCGCGGGGGCAGCGGCACTTTGCCGGCAAACAGCGTGTAGTCTTTCAGCGCCCGGCGGTAGTCGTGACCGTAAGCCATGAAATATAGGTCCTGTGAGCCTTTGGCGCTCCCGCGCTCTTTCGCCCAGGCTATGTCGGAGTTGTCGAATATCAGACCTGCGGAGTCGTCGATGACGTTCCAGCCGTCAAAAGCCACGACGCCGTCTTCAATAGGCATAGGCTCGCCGTCCTTAAACTCGCCGTCGCGCACATCGAGGCCGTTGTATGTGCCTTTGAGATTGCGTGATTGCTTGTCTCCGGGATGCCAGATGAAGTCGAAATCCCTGATTCGCGATTTTATCTCGAGGTTGTCCGGTGAGAATGCTCCGCTGTTTTTGCGGTAGGTGAGAACCATCGAGGCTGTCTCGATGGCAATCT
>USIN01000151.1 GCA_900554715.1 uncultured Bacteroidales bacterium | reverse complement strand
TGATGACAAGAGCCTTGTTGTCCTTGGCGAAGTCACGGATGACCTTCGCAGCCTCGATGAAGTCGCCCTTCACGAAGGTGATGGCGGTCGGGCCGGAGAGAATCTCGTCGAGACCCTCAATGCCCGCTTCCTTGGCGGCGATGCGTGCCGAATTCTCGATGGCTTCCATATCCCAGCTGCAAGAGTTTGCCAGAGGAATGGGGAAGACGGTCTCGTAGCCGTGGACGACGTCCATGCCGAAAATCAGGGGAATGCCGAGGCGGCTCTCCTCGACGGCGACGCGCTGGAGGTCGCGGATTTTCTCGACACCCTTGATGTTGAACACACCGCCGACCTGGCCTTTAGAGACCATCGAGCCTATGTTGCTGCTCTTTGCCTGACCGGTAACGATGTCGTCGGCGCCGGGGAGGTTGAGCTGGCCGAGTTTCTCCTCGAGGGTCATGCGGCTCATAAGTTCGGTGATGAACTTATCCATCTTGGCCTGCTGCTCTTCGGGAGTCAAGTCTTTCTTTTTAGCGTCGGCGCCAAGGGGCGAAGCCACGACAGCGGCAAGAGCCACGGCGCCAGTGATAATAAGTTTTGTAAGTTTCATGATATATTTTGTTAGATTACACATTAGAAATTATATTGTGTGGAGGTGAAGCCGAGCTTCTTGAGACCTTCCTGAATCTCGGGAGCACCCATGAACAGACGCCAAAGCAGCCCGCTGCGGTAGTTCTCGATCATCGGGGCGATGGTCAGCTGGTCGATGGCGAGATAGCGGGGTGTCACCCATTTGTCTGTCTCTGAGAAAGCGTCATAGAAGCCATATTTACCTCTGAGCCAATCGCCTTTGCCATAGAAATATTTGGCGGCGCGCATCGATTCCTCGGGTGTATAGGGGAAACTCGAGAGAGCTGCCGTCGGGGTGATGACACCGAGGTCGTTGGCAGGCGAATGAGCCGTGTAGCCTTTAGGGGTATAGCTTGCGGTCAGGCCCCAGCAGTTCTCGCCGTAGCCCTTGTAGCCTTTGGGATTGGAGACACAGTAGAGATAGTCGGTCATGGCGTGGTTGCGTGTCAGCTCCCAGTAGTTGGCATAATCGTCCTTCAGACCGCGTGGATCGAGGCCGATATATGAATAGTGGGCCCAGAAGAGCGGACCACCCGTTGTCTCGCAGCCGTTATATTTGAGCACGAGAGGCAGGCCCATGAATTTCTTGTCGCTGACGATGCCGCCCGAGCGTGCCCAGCCTTTGTGATAGGCCGACGCGGGTATCGGGTGTGTGGGCGACGAAGCGCCGAGGATATAGGTGATGAGACATTCGTTATAGCCTTCGAGCGGGAAGTTCATTTCCCAGCCGTATTCGGGCGACCAGTGCCAGTAGAGCACGTCCTGACCGTCACGCTGATACCAGTCGAATTCCATCTCGCGCCAGAGTTTATCGATGTTTTCGGCAAGAGCTTTTTCCTGCTCGTTGCCGTTTTTAAAGTATTCGCGGGCTATGATAAGGCTTGTCATGAGGAAAGAGCTTTCGACCAGATCACCGCCGTTGTCTTTCTGTCCGAATGGCACGACTTTGCCCGTGGGACCGCTCATCCAGTGTGGCCACACGCCATGGAAGCGGTCGGCTTTACCAAGAAAATCGACAATTTTCTCAAGCCTCCCGACACCTTCCTGACGGGGAATGAAGCCGCGGTCGATAGCCGATATGAGGCCTGCGATGCCGAAGCCGCTGCCACCTGTTGTGACGACATCACGATCATTCTGGGGATACTCACCGTCGAGATGAATGCGTTCGGGAGCAAGGCCCGAGTTGGGTTCGGCACCTTCCCACATATAGTTCATGTGGGTTTTCTGAAGATAATCGAGGAAAGCCTCGTCATCGGCGAAGGGAAAGTCGGTTTCTTCGGCCGGAGGAGTGTTGTCTTTGTGGTCGTTGTTGTCTGAGCTGCAGGCAGCCAGCAAAGCGGCGGCAGAAACAACAAGCCCACAGGCAAGAATTCGGTTAAGTTTCATCGTTTTGTATTATCGTTGGTTTATTGTTTGATGGTTTTGGATAACTGAGAACGTCCGGTTTCGCCAAGAGCCTCGACAGCAAAGTAATAGTCTGTGCCAAGGTCGAGACCGCGCATGTCG
The DNA here is from genome assembly GCA_900554715.1 of uncultured Bacteroidales bacterium. Classification (GTDB taxonomy): domain Bacteria; phylum Bacteroidota; class Bacteroidia; order Bacteroidales; family Muribaculaceae; genus CAG-873. Next base: position 2,770 of record USIN01000151.1, on the reverse strand, counting down.
TATGAAGTCTCGCCGTTGACAGTGATTGCGTTATACATTTTGTCGGGAGCTATGCCATAATAGATATTATAACCGTATGCGCCGTCGGAAGGTTGCCATGAAATCATGGCGTTGCGCTGATCTTTTTTGTCGCGGACAACTTTAAGGTCCTTGACAGCGCCGGGCGCCTGACCTTCGGCCGAGCCGAAGACGCGGATGTCGCTGAGGCAGAAGTTGCCGCTGGCGGTGTGGATGTTCTCGAGCTTCAGGAAGCGGGTCTTGAGCGGTTCGAGCAGCTCGACGTAGTCGTGGGGACAGTCGCGGTCGTTGTCGCTCTTGTCGACGACAAGAGTCCAATCGTCGCCGTTGTCAGACGCATAGATGCGATACTGGAAGTACATGTCGTCGGCGCGGTCTGTCTGGTCGCTGAGATATTCGTAGTAGTTTAACTGTATGGCTCTGACCGTACGGTCGGGGCCGAGGTCGATCATGGCCCACTCGCCGGGGTCGGCCGAGCGCGCGGCCCAGTAGGTGCGCATGTTTTCGTCGCTGATGGCCGCCGGGTCCATGCCGTCGACGCTCGATGAGACGGCGACTGGCTTGCGGTAAGAGAGAAGCATCCAGCCGGTGAAACGGTCGGCGGGGTCGGCTATGTCATAGTCGGCGTTGCGGTTGGGATAGTCGCCGAAAGCGGCCGAGCTATACATGACGCCGTCTTTGTCGAAAGCGGCGGGATAGAGGCCGATGCGGCGCTCGAACTTATATTTGAGCGAGAGCATACAGGTCGAGACGTGCCAATAGTGGCCTTTGTTGTCGACAAAAGTGCCGCCGTGACCGCTGCCCCGGACAAAGCCGCCGGGCTTGTAGCTCATCGGGTTATGTTTCTGATATGTGAAGGGACCGAGGGGATTGTCTGAGACATAGACGCCGTCGGCATAGATTTTGAATTCGGTTCCGGGGGCACCGTACTGGAGGTAGTAGCGACCGTCGTGTTTGGTCATGTAGGCGCCTTCGGTAAAAGGTCTGAGGGTAACCTCATCGTCGTTGTTCATGCCGAAGCGTTCCCAGCCGTGCTCTTCGGGGCGGAGCATCAGGACGTCGTGGATTTTGCTGATGGGCATGAATGTGTCGCGGCTGAGCTGAACGGCCTTGAGGGGGTACTCGTTGCTCGAGCCGTAGTAAAGATATAGTTTGCCGTCATCGTCAAGGAAGAGGCAGGGATCCCACGAAGGGAGGGTGTTGCGGTCGACGGCACGGCGGAAACGTCCCGATTTGGGATCAGTGGTATACCACACGGGTAGGCCGCGGTAGGTCGAGCCGGTATAGAAGAGGGTGTCGCCGCTGACGTAGGCCGCGGGGGCACACTGGTCGTCGTCGGTCGGACGACGTTTGAAAGAGGCAGACGCAAAGTCCCAGTCACTCAGATTTTTTGAGTAATGGAAACCGTTCTGGTTTGTCGAGAAGAGAAAATATTCGTCGCCGTAGGCGAGACCCATCGGGTCAGCCGACGAACGGAATGTGCCGTTGGGACGGACGTTGTCGTTTGAGACCTCGAAGTTATAACTGATGTTGACGGGATTACAATAGGTGTTGGTGACAGGCGCGGCGGGATTATACCAGCGTGTGGCTCTGGCGGCCTCGCGGCGCACGAAAGGATGCCGGGTCACGGGCGAAAGCGCGATTGTCTCGTCGAGGCAGTCGCCGGGTGCGATGCCGACAGTCTTGAAGTCCATGCCCGGATAGAAGACATAGAGCAGCGAGTCGTTGTCGGTGCCCGTGAGTGAGAAACGTCCGTCGGCGTCGGTGTTGCAGTGCATCGGGCTGTAGAGGAACATCACGGTGGCACCTTCGAGACTGCGTCCCGAGGCGTCTGTGACGCGGCCCTCGACCTTGCGCTGTTTGACGACCGGAATATAATAGTCGCTGACCTGTCCTTTGACGACTTTGACAGAATCTACGGGCTGAGCACCCGCCGCCAGAGTGGCGGCGAGTGTCAAACCGAAGATAGAGAGATAACTTCTCATATTGCTATTGTAACCTGTTGGAGTTTATTCAGTGATAGGGTCGAGCTTGAGGTCGTCGACGATATTGAGCTGATTGGCAGGCAGCGGGAAGTAGGTTTTGTCGGGAGTCCAGCCCAGAGGACCGAGGACGGTCTTGGCGAGGTCACAACGGATAAGGTCTTCGTAGCGCACACCCCACTCGCAGCAGAGTTCCATACGGCGCTCGTCGATGATGTCGTTGAGGGTAACACCTTTGATCTCGGGCATATTGGCACGGCTGCGTACCATGTTGAACCATTTGTCGCCGTCTTTGCCCTGGCGGACGAGAGCCTCTGAGTACATGAGGAGGACTTCGGCGTAGCGGAGGATGCGGACGTTGTTGTCACCGCCGTACTGTGTGCGGCCTTCGATGATCTGGCTGATGGGCACATACCATTTGCCGTTCCAGCAATTGGTATTCTCGAGGTTAGAGGGCGAGCTTACGAGGTCGCCGCTGGGTGTGACCTCACCGCCGCGGAGGAACGCCGTTGTGGCGCGCACTGTCTCGCCGCGGGCTGCGGCCCAGTCCTGGAATGATTTTTCGTAGCCGATGAAGTTCCATCCACCTACAGAGCGGCCGTCAGCCTGGCTTGTGATGCGGGGACCGGCGCAGTTGAAGAACTGGTCGACGTCAACTTTGTCGCCCGAACCCATGCCGAAGAATGTCGACTGGCATTCCATGAGAGACTCAGAGCAGAGTTTTGCGGGAATCTTGAAGAGTTCGTAGTAGTCGGGATAGAGCTGGAACT
>USIN01000150.1 GCA_900554715.1 uncultured Bacteroidales bacterium | reverse complement strand
TGAGCGAGCCCTGCGGGGCGCGGATTTCAGCCGGATAGTCGGGGAAGGTCGACACTTGGTTGCCAATGCCGGCAGACACGTTTGTAAAGATATTTCCGGCAAGCTGCATGCCGTCTCCCGAGTCTCCCGAGAAGCGGACGACGACCTTGTCGAGAACTTTCACATTGGTTTTCTCTAACATGATAACTGCTGGTTTGTTATAGTCTTTTAAGGTTACTTAAGGGGTGAAAGCGGTCATTCGCTCCAACCGTCGGCAAAGGTAGTCAATTAATTTGCAATAACACACCAAATTTTCATACTTATTTGATTTTATTTAAATTTTCTCAGAAATTATCTTAATGCACAATGCACAATCAAGAACATAAGGACAAAAGGGCATAAGGACATAAGAACATAAAAAAATCTTGTGTTCTTTTGGTCTTGTGTTCGTAGTCAATACGTTGGAATCCCGGGGCTTGGCCTTATTTTTTGCGGAGGGCGTGGGCGATGAGGTCGTAGGCGAGGGGGATGAGCATCACCGGAGAGGTGACGGCGAGGATGGTGAGCATTTCGCTGAAGGGGAGGGCGACGACGTTGAACATCTCGCCGCCGACGTAGACGATCAGGAACTGTCCGGCGATGATGACGCCGAGGGTCGCGAAGAAGACGAGACTGTGACGGGCGTCGTTGAAAGCGCTGTGGCCGCTGTCGAACGCGCGGGCGTTGAAGAGATTCCAGAACTGCAGGAAGACGAAGAAGGTGAAGAGTATCGTCAGGTCGGCAGGTGTCAGATTGTCGCCTCCGACGGTGAATATCGAGCCGAGGTAGTCGCAGAAGTTAAACTGTGTGAGCGATTCGATGCGGTAGATGCGCAGATATTGCAGCAGACCGTAAATCATTACAGTGAAGAGCAGTCCGACGCCGATGATGCGTGTATACATCGGGCGTGAAATGATGAAATCGTTGCGGCGGCGCGGCGGTCGGTTCATGACCTCTTCGCTCGGAGGGAGCGACGCCAGGGCCAGTGCCGCGAAGGTGTCCATGATGAGGTTGACCCAGAGCATCTGCGTGACGGTGAGGGGCGACTCGGTGCCTGTGAAGGCTCCGGCGACGACCGTCAGGCTGGCGACAAGGTTGACTGTCAGCTGGAAGAGTATGAAGCGGCGGATGTTCTGATAGAGCGAGCGTCCCCACATGACGGCCTTGGTGATTGAGGCGAAAGAGTTGTCGATGATGGTGATGTCGCTGGCTTCTTTGGCTACGGCGGTGCCGTCGCCCATCGAGAGACCGACCTGGGCGGCGTTGAGTGCCGGGGCGTCGTTGGTGCCGTCGCCTGTGACGGCGACGACTTCGCCTTCGTCCTGCAGCAGGCGCACGAGACGGGCTTTGTCGGTCGGTCGGGCGCGGGCCATGATTTTAAGTTTTTTAGCGCGCTGACGGGCGCTGTCGTCGTCGAGAGCGGCCCAGTCGGTGCCGGTGATGATGCTTTCGTCGCTGTCGGCGTCAGACCAGAGGCCCACCTGACGGCCGATTTCCTTGGCTGTGCCCGGAGTGTCGCCTGTGACAATCTTGATATTGATGCCGCTGTCGATAGATTTGCGGATGGCGTCAGGGACGTCGTCGCGGACGGGGTCGGCGATGCCGGCGACGCCCATGAAAATGAGTCCCGGGGCATTGACGCGTCCGTCGGCTATGACATCGCTGTCGTCGTCGACGAAGGCGTATGCGAAGCCGAGGGTACGCATCGCCTTGGCCTGATATGAAGCGAGTTCGGCTGCTATGCTGTCGCGGCTGACACCTCCGGCGACGCTCGCGCAGAGGTCGAGAACTATCTCGGGAGCACCTTTGACATAAACGGTCTTGCGGCCCGTTACGGCCGAGATGACGACTGTGGCCATGTATTTGCGCTGTGTCGAGAACGGCAGCTGGCTGACGACGGCGGCGTCCTCGCGCAGTTTCAGGTAATCTATGCCGCGGTCGAAGAGCCATGTCAGCATGGCGCCTTCGGTGGGGTTGCCGACGACGGCGGGTGTGCCGCTGTCGTTGACTTCGAGGAATGCCGTCGAGTTGACGGCGATGGCCTCGTCGACAATGCGTGCGGCGGTGCTGCCGGCGTTTTTGGCTTCGGGGTCGTAGAAATCTGTGACGGCGACGCTCATGCGGTTGCGGGTGAGAGTGCCGGTCTTGTCTGTGCAGATGACTGTCGTGGCGCCCATGGTCTCGCAGGCGTGAAGCTTGCGCACGAGGTTGTTGCTGGCGAGCATGCGCCTCATGCTCAGGGCGAGACTCAGCGTGACGCTCATGGGGAGACCTTCGGGCACCGAGACGACGATGAGGGTGATGGCGAGCATGACTGTCGTCAGCAGATAGTCGGTGATCTCGACGGTCGAGGCGGCGCCCCAGTCGAAGATGAGGCAGCGTCCGATGACGATGAGTGCGCCGATGATATAACTCATTGTCGATATGAGTCGCCCGAGGCGTTCAAACTGCAGAGTCAGGGGAGTTTTGACGCCTGTATCGATCTGGGCGGCCTCGTATACCTTGCCATACTCGGTGGCGTCGCCGACGGCGGTGACTTCCATGACGGCGCGGCCCTCGACGACGGTGGTGCCGCGCATCAGGGCGTCGGTTGGGTAGGTGGCGTCGCTGTCGGCGTCGGCTTTGAGATGTGATTTGTTGACGATAGGTTCACCCGTGAGAGTGCTCTCGTTGACGGTGAGGCTTATGCTGTCGATGAGGTGTCCGTCGGCCGGTATCTCGTCGCCCGAGTCGAGGACGACGATGTCGCCGCGCACGATGTCGCGCCGCGGCACCTGTGTGACGTGGCCGTCACGGATGACTTTGACGAGCAGGTCGTCGTTGACACGGTTGAGAATGTCGAATTTCTTTTCGGCACTGACTTCGAGCCAGAAACCTATGAGTGTCGCCAGCATGACGGCGATGAAAATGCCCAGAGGCTCGAGGAAGACGCTCAGTCCTTTGATGCCGCCGGCATATTCATAGACCGATATGCCGACAGACAGCAACAGGGCGACGAGCAGGATTCTGATGAGCGGATCGCTGAAGCTGCCGATGAATTTTTTTAAGAGCGACGGCTTTGGGGGCGGTGTGAGAATGTTTGCGCCGTAGAGACGACGGTTTTCTTCGACTTGCCGTGAGGTCAGGCCGGTGATGTTGATTTTCGATTCTGTCATTTTGGGTCAGATTCTGCTAAAAGAAAGTGCTTTGCCTCGTTTGTCATCTTTTATAACGCCGTTGTCAAAGCATAAGTTGCCGTTGACCCACGTTTTGATGACGCGATGTCTGAAAGTGAGGCCGTCGACGGGCGTCCAGCCGCATAGGCTTGTGACGTCGCTGTCTTTGACGGTATGTGGTGAATGTGGGTCGACCAGGACGAGGTCGGCATAGTTTCCAGGCGCTATCGAGCCCCGGCGGTCGATGGCGAATAGGCGCGCGGGTGCGGCGGCCATGCGTTCGGCGACGACTTCGGGGGTGAAGAGCGACAGGGCGGCGATGAGCGAGAACTCGACCATCGGCGCGCCCGAGGCGGCCTTGAAGAGACTGCCCTCCTTGTCGGCCGGGCGGTGAGGAGCATGGTCTGTGGCTATGATGTCGATTAGGCCGTTTCTGACGGCTTCGACGAGAGCCCGGCGGTCGGCTGCGGTCTTGACTGCAGGATTCATCTTTATGCGGGCGCCGCGGTCGGCGTAATCGTCTTCTGTCCAGAGAAGATGGTGGGGCGAGACCTCGGCTGTAATCTGTTTGTCGGCCGTAGTCGGGCCCGGCGTGAGCAGCTCGAGCTCACGGGCGGTCGAGAGATGGGCGATATGCAGGCGCGCGCCAGTGTGTCGGGCGAGGTCGACGGCGGCTTTGGAGGCCTTGTAGCACGCCTCGGCGCTGCGCAGGCGTGTGTGCAGGCTGACGGGCGCTTCGTCGCCGTATTCGGCCCGTATGGCCTCGGCATTGGCTCTGACGGTGGCCTCGTCTTCGGCGTGGACGACTATGCGGGCTTTGACGCGGCTGAAGAGTTTGTCGAGGGCCGACTGTCTGTCGACAAGCATGTTGCCTGTCGACGAGCCCATGAAGAGCTTGACGCCGGCGACACGGCTGTAGTCGGCGGCAAGAAGTTCGTCGATATTATCGTTTGTCGCGCCGATGAAAAAGGCATAGTTGGCTACCGAGTCACGCGCGGCGATGGCGGCTTTGTCATCTGCGAGGGCCGATGTTGTCGTCTGAGGCACGGTGTTGGGCATGTCGATGAACGATGTGACGCCTCCGGCGACGGCAGCGCGGCTCTCCGAGGCTATGGTGGCCTTCTGCGTCAAGCCCGGCTCGCGGAAGTGGACGTGACAGTCGATGGCGCCGGGCAGCAGCAGGCAGCCGCGGGCGTCGGTGACTTCGGCGTTCTCAAAAAGCGCGGTGCCGGGCTTGCCGGGAGCTACGGCGGCGATGGTCTCGCCGTCGATGAGGACGTAGCCGGCAAAGCGGTCGCCTGTGCCGGTGACGATGTCGGCGTTATGAATCAGACGGCGGTTCATTTGCGGCTGTAATCGGGATATTTCTTGAAGAAACTGTTCCATTTGAGCCTGATTACGCCGAAGACGGCCTCGCCGAAAATGCCGCTGTTCATCTTGCTTGTGCCAAGAACGCGGTTGACGAAGATGATAGGCACCTCGACGACTTTGAAGCCGTATTTCGAGGCTGTGAATTTCATCTCTATCTGGAACGCATAACCTTTGAAACGGATGCTGTCCAGTCCGATCGTTTCCAGAACCTCACGGCGATAGCATTTAAATCCGGCGGTAGTGTCATGTATGGGTAATCCGGTGATAATCCGTACATATTTGGAGGCGAAATAGGACATCAGCACACGTCCCATCGGCCAGTTCACTACATTCACACCGCTGACATAGCGTGAACCGATAGCTACATCATAGCCTTCAACGGCACATTTGTTAT
>USIN01000149.1 GCA_900554715.1 uncultured Bacteroidales bacterium | reverse complement strand
ATATAATTTAATTCGTTGCTTGTAAAATTAATGAAAAATTTTTAACTGACAATACAATTGATATAATTGAAAAATGATTGTTCTTAACTGTTATTGTTCGAATTTCACTTGCCGATGCAAAACCTTGAGAAAATAGTTGACAATATGTCGGTGGTGGTGATGGTGCCGGTGATGGATGAGAGGTGATGGATGGTCTGGCGGAGGTCCTGGGCGATGAGGTCGCCTGAGAGGTTGGCGTCGAGGCCTGCGATGACGCGGGCTGTTGATTCGGCGGCGGCGCGAAGTGATTGGGCGTGGCGCAGGTTGGTGACGAGAAGGCCTTCGTCGGCGCTGCCTTCTTCGCGCCGGGCTATGTCGACGAGGGTCTGGCGCAGGCTGTCGATGCCTTCGCCGGTTAGTGCTGAGGCGCTGAGGATATGGAAGTTGGGTGATTGACTAAAGTCTCGCAATGTGTCGGCCGTGGCGGCGAGCCGCTGAGGTGTGGCGCTGTCGCTTTTGTTTATCAGGGCGATGAGGTCGCCGGGACGTGGTGCTGCCGCGAGGGGCGCCGAGGCGGCGGCGAGGATGTCGGGGTCGAGGGGCGCGGCCGGGTCGATGACGAGGATGACGATGACGGCGCGGTCGATGGCCTGACGCGAGCGTTCGATGCCGATCTGTTCGATGGCGTCGTCGGTGTGGCGCAGGCCGGCGGTGTCGATGAAGCGGAAGTGATAGTCGCCGAGTTCGATTGTCTCTTCGATGGTATCGCGGGTTGTACCGTGTATGTCGCTGACTATGGCGCGGTTGTCACCGATGAGGGCGTTTAGAAGCGATGATTTGCCGGCGTTGGTGGCGCCGACGATGGCGACGGGGATGCCGTCTTTGATGGCCCGGCCTGAGGCGAAGGAGTCGGCGAGCCGGCTGACTTCGCCGTGGATTTCGGTGGCGAGGCGGCGGAGGCTTTGGCGTGAGGCGAATTCGACTTCTTCTTCGGAGAAGTCGAGCTCGAGTTCGAGCAGCGAGGCGAGTTCGATGAGGCGGTCGCGCAGACTGTCGAGACGTTGTGAGAAGCTGCCGCGCATCTGTTTGATAGCCAATCGGTGGGCAGCGCGTGAGTTTGAAGCGATGACGTCGGCGACGGCCTCGGCCTGGGCGAGGTCGAGGTGGCCGGCTGTGAAGGCGCGGCGGGTGTATTCACCGGCTTCGGCGAGACGTGCGCCGCGGCTGATGAGAGTGTCGAGGAGTGCGCGCTGGATGTATCGCGAGCCGTGGACGGCGAATTCGACGGTGTCTTCGCCGGTGAACGAGTGTGGTCCGCGGAAGACGGTCGCCACACAGTTGTCGAGTATGTTGCCGTCGGCGTCGGTGATGTCGCCGAGGCGGCATCGGTGTCCCGGGGTGTCGGCGAGGGCTTTGCCGCGCCAGATGCTGTCGGCGATGGTGATTGCGCGGGGACCGCTGAGGCGTATTACGGCTATGCCGCCGACTCCCTGGGGGGTCGAGATGGCGCAGATGGTGTCGTTGTCGATGTTTAACTGCATATTTGTCAACGTTTTTTGCGCTGCCAGATCTGGTAGCGGTTCTGAGATTCGACAGCGGCCTCGATGCTGTCGGGGAGATTGGTGAAGAAATCGAGACCGGTTATGGCTTCGACGTCGTCGATGCTCATGGCTGTTGTCTGCACGCCGCCGGGGACGTCGCCGTTGGGCATGACGAAGCCTATGCCGCGCGGGGGCCTGGCGTAAGGGGCGAGGACGACCTTGAAGTAGCGCTCGGGGACGACGACATGGCTGTCGCCTATGGTCTCGGTAAGGCGGTCGGTGAGTACAGGACCGCAGACTATGACGATGACGCTGTCGCGACGGGCCCATGCACGGCAATTGTTTTCGAGGGTCGACCACGAGCCGGCGTTAAGGGTGTGGCGCTGCGGGGCGATATTAGTCATATAGTGTGAGGCAGCCATGGCTTCCTCGCTCCATTTCATATCGGCAGCCGGGGCCATGTGGCCTCGGTCGAAGCCGCTGTTGCGGTAGTCGTCGGGAGTGGCGCTGCCGTCGACGGCAGGGTCGACAGTGAATTTCGACGGACGTTTAACGTCGCCGTAAGTTTCGTCGGCCGTGAGTTCCCAGACGACATAGTTGGGGAGGTGAAGGTTGCGGTTATATGAGACGGTGAAACCCTCATACCGGTATATGTCAGAGTCTATGTCGCTGTCGGTAATCGTCACGGCCGTGAGGTCGGTGCAGTCGTCGATTGGCTGTCCTTCGTCGGCAGCCATCAGTTTCCAGGCGGTAAATATCAGTATTGCGGCGACGACGGATGCGATAAAGGTCTTGAAGTCGGGCGTCCGGCGTGTCGGCTTGCGTTTGGCGCGTCGCCGCTGATATGTTGAAGTCTGTTTCTTTTTAGCCATTGCAGAAAGGTCTTAAGAAGTTCAAGTTACAAAATTAGCGAAATTTGGCGAAAAAGATGGCGCCGGCCGACAGATAAAGCAACGAAACTTTGGGGAGAGCTCATGGCGCAAGTCTTAAGACCTCGCTAAAGCTCGGAGATGAAATAAAAATTTTTGTTATTGAGGGAAGGGTAAGGCCAATAGGGCCATTAGGTTGATAAGGTCGGGCGTTGTTGACGGGCAAGATTTATGTCAATTGTGAAAATGTGACGATTTTTGATTACTTTTGCATTGTAATAAGCGTTATATGTCTATACGCTAACATTGAAACACAAAAATTATGGAAACAACACGTCAGGCTAAGATAGCCCGTTTGATACAGAAAGAATTGAGTGAGATCTTCCGCCGCCAGACCGCCAAGACCCACGGCGTCATCGTGTCGGTCAGCTCGGTCAAGGTTTCGCCGGATCTTTCGATAGCCAAAGCTTATCTGTCGGTGTTCCCGTCAGACAAGGGTCCGGAGATGATTGAGAGCATCAACAAGAGCGCCAAGACGATACGTTATGAGCTGGCTCAGATCGTGCGCTTTCAGTTGCGCAAGACACCCGAGCTGCAGTTCTATCTCGACGACTCGCTCGACTATATCGAGAACATCGACTCGCTTCTCAGCAAATAAACAGGAATCATCAGCCAGCCAGGAGCCTTGTTAGCTTTCAGAATCGCCCTCAGATACCTCTTCTCGAAGAAGTCACACAATGCTGTCAATGTCATCTCTGCCATCTCGCTCGCCGGGGTGGCTGTGGCGTCGATGGCTATAATGATTGTGCTGTCGGTATTCAACGGCTTCTCCGAGCTTTCGGCCTCGCATCTGTCGAAGATCGACCCCGATCTCAAGGTCGTCCCGGCCAGGGGAAAGACGATTGCCGACGGCGACAGTGCGGCGGCTGCCATAATGACAGTCAGCGGTGTCGCCGCTGCGATGCCGTCAGTTGAGGAGCGCGGTCTGATTGTGGCCGGCAACAGCCAGATGCCGGTGATATTCAAAGGAGTCGGTGACAACTACCGCGACATCATCTCCGTCGACAGTATCGTCATCGACGGCATCTATACCGAGGCCGTCGACACGGCGGCCGCCATGCAGATTGCCGTCGGCGTGGCCAACCGCACGGGGCTGCGTCCGTCGCTGCTGTCTGTCGCCGATGTCTATGTGCCGCGGCGCGAGGGACGCATCAACCCGGCCAATCCGATGGCAGCCTTCCGCGGCACACGTCTGACCGTCACCGGCGTGACACAGATCGATCAGGCCGACATCGACAACGACCGCATAATCATCCCGCTCGACCGCGCGCGGCAGCTGCTCGACTATGACCGCGAGGCCACGGCCATCGAAGTGCGCCTCGCCCCCGGCGCATCCGCGGAAGAGGTGTCACAGGCTATCGTCGCCACTCTCGGCGGCAGCGTCAGAGTGCTCACCCGCAGCGTCCAGCAGGGCAGTGCCATGAAGATGATCGCCATCGAGAAATGGGTGACCTTCCTGATGCTGTGCTTCATACTGATAATAGCCTCGTTCAACATCATATCGACGCTGTCGCTCCTGGTCATCGAGAAACGCGACGACATGAAGACCCTGCGCGCCCTCGGAGCCGCCAGGTCACAGATACGCTCGATATTCAGATACGAAGGGCTGCTCATCACCATCGCGGGCGGCACGGCGGGCATCATTCTCGGGCTGCTGCTGTCCCTCGCCCAGCAGCACTTCGGCTTCATAAAGCTCAACGGCGACCCGACGACACTGACAATCTCGACATATCCCGTTGCTGTCAGCGGTCTCGACGTTCTGGCCGTTTTCGGCGCCATCGTCGTCATAGCGCTGCTGACATCCTCACTCACAACGATATTCACACGCAAGATATGACTATGCAGACAATACTCTTTCACGAAACAATCTTCGGTCCCATCCATTCACGGCGCCTCGGCACATCGCTCGGCGTCAACCTCTCGCCGGTCGACGGCAAGATATGCTCGTTCGATTGCATTTACTGCGAGGCCGGCTTTAACGCGCAGGGGCCGGGCAAAGCCGGGCTGCCGCCGCGCGCCTCTGTCTGCGAAAAACTCGAAGCCAGGCTCATGGATATGACGGCCAAGGGCGAACGCCTCGACGTCATCACCTTCTCGGGCAACGGCGAACCGACACTGCACCCCGATTTCGCCGGCATCATCGACGACACCATCGCCCTGCGTGACAAGTATTTTCCCGATGTCAAAATCAGTGTGCTCGCCAACTCGACGCAACTCCACCGCCCCGATGTCGTCGAAGCTCTCAGACGTGTCGACAACAATATCCTGAAACTCGACAGCGCCGTCGACGCCACAATCGCGGTGCTCGACCGCCCGTCGTCACCGACGTTCACGGCCGCGAAAGTCATCGACCGGATAGCAGCCTTCGGCGACAAGGCCATCGTGCAGACCATGATTACACGCGGCAGCCATGACGGCAGAACGGTCGACAACTCGACACCCGAAGAAGTGTCGGCCCTAATCGAGGCCTATCGCCGCATCGGTCCGCGCGAGATAATGCTATATACCATCGACCGTCCGACGCCCGAACGCTCGCTCGAGCACGTGTCGCG
>USIN01000148.1 GCA_900554715.1 uncultured Bacteroidales bacterium | reverse complement strand
TAGCCGGTTCATTCAGAGATGTGATTAACCTCAATTCACTTATGATTCCGGTGTCAGTGAATCAGATTTCAGATAGCGCGATTATGGGTTGTCAAAATCTGGTATCGATTGCTGTTGCAGATGATAACAGCGTATATGCATCGGATGACGGCATCCCGTATGACAAAAACAAAACGTTGTTAATCCTATGTCCTCAGGCCAAAACCAATGTCATTATACTTGCAACCGTTATTACTATAGGAAATAGCGCATTCACTTTCTGTGGAGCAATAACATCAATAAATATACCGGAATCTGTTACTTCAATCGGGACCTGGGCATTTTCGTGTTGCTCAAATCTTGCAGCGGTCACGATTCCCGGTTCTGTAACGGCGATTGGTGATGGAGCGTTTAATAATTGTTCGAGCCTTACAGAAATCAAAATTCCCGAATCTGTCACGGCGATAAACGGCAGTACATTCTCATTCTGTGCTAATCTTAAAACATTGTCAATACCCGAGTCTGTCACAACAATCGGCGATTTCGCGATATCGGATTGCAGAAGTCTCACAAATATTACAATTCCGAGCGCGGTGACATCTATTGGCATGGGAGCTTTCAACAACTGTTCGAGCTTCTCCGAGATTGAACTTCCCGGTAAAATCACAACGATCAGCGACAGACTCTTCTACGGATGTTCAGGATTGACCAAGGTAGAAATCCCCTCTTCGGTCACGTCAATCAGCAGAGATGCATTTTCGGGCTGCTCAAGTCTTAAGACTGTCACCATTCCCAATTCTGTCACTGGCATAGGTAATAACGCCTTCGCCTATTGCTCGGCTCTCACAGAGCTTAGAATCCCCGAATCAGTCGTAACGATTGGCAACTGGGCGTTTACGGGTGTGAAATTTTCGAGCGTCTACTGTGAGTGGTCGACGCCGATAAGCTGTGATGAAGCGGTGTTCAGCGATTACAATGCTACACTTTACGTTCCCAAAGGCTACACTCCGGCATATAAAAGCGTCACACCCTGGAGCGGTTTCGCGAATGTCGCCGAATATGACTACTCGGGCATCAGCGCAACGGAGGCCCCCAATATCAGCATTTTGGTTAAGGATGGCGTTATAACTGTTGACGGTCTTGGCGAGGACGAGACGATAACGGTCTATGACCTGCAGGGTCACATTGTCTACACCGGCAATGCAGCGACAACAGACCGCCTGACCAAAGGAATTTATATCGTGCGCAGCTCTTCGACATCAGTTAAAATCACTGTGAAATAAACACACTTACTGCATTTTAAGCGCAGCGGCCCGGGGCAAATGTCCCGGGCCGCAGTTTGTCAAATATACAGGCGAGCCACTAAAAGTTGTAGGTGAGAGAGGCGAAGGCGCCCTGAAAGCCGTTGCTGCGGTCGTAAAAGCGGTCGAAGCTGATGCCGTCGTAGCTCATGTGGCGGCGGCTGCTGAAGATGTCGAGGTTTGATATTTCGTAACCGATGATGAAGTTGCAGCGATAGACGTTGACACAGAGGCCTGCACGGCAGTCGAGTGAGAGCCACTGTCCGCGGTTTGAGCTGATATGACGGTAGTCGGTGGTGATAAGGTCGTGGATGATGTCGATTGTGACGCTTTCGTAGGGTATGCACATCATCATGCCCGGTTCGGCCATGATGCTGAAGGCGGCGTCGCGTATCTTGAAGAGTGTGGGTGAGACTGCGACGAGCGACGGACGGAGGTAGAGGTTGGAGATTTTGCTGTCGTCGTCATCAAGGCTCCAGCCGTGGCCGCTCGGGTAGCCGTCGGAGAGTATCTGTTTCCACACACCTATGGCGCCCCCGGCACCGATATATTTGCAGAACATATAATGGTATGAAAAGTCGAGCTGCCATGTGTCGACCGATGTCAGTGAGCCGCTGACGGCGGCGCGGTTGTGGGTGAAGCCGTCGTCGCGCTCGAGATCTGATGTCGCAGCGCTTATGACGGAAAACAGCAGGGATATGATGAGGAAACGTAATTTCATATTTTTTATAGATGTAGAAAAAGACTCCCGGCAAAGCCGGGTTAAAGGCTAAGACCGGGAGTCTGAATTGAATTATAATCAGTTTTTCTTTGCTTTGCAGGCGCTGATGTAGAGGAATGCGATGATGGCTGCGTAAGCCACGATGCCGAGTACCTGAGGGGTGAATTCCATGCCGTTTGAGGGCACTTCGTGACCGCACATGATTGTGATGGCGGCGAAGACACCGAAGAGGGCGCCCCCGGCGATGAGTCCCGACGAGATTAGTGTGCCGCGGTCGCTGCGTGCCTTGCAGACGGCCGGGTCTTTGCTGCTGCGGCCGACAAACCACGAGACGAGTCCGCCGACGAGCATCGGGGTGTTGAGGTGGAGTGGCAGGAACATGCCGAGACAGAAGGCGAGAGCCGGGACGCCGAGCCAGTTGAGAATCAGGGCTAGGATGGCGCCGATGATATAGAGCATCCAGGGAGTGCTGCCGCCCATCATCATGGGTTCGAGCACTTTTGCCATAGCGTTGGCCTGAGGCGCTGCGAGGGCGTCGTCGCCGGTGAAGCCGTAGACGTTGTTGAGCATAAGGATGACGCCGCCGACAGTTGCTGCCGAGATGAGTGTGCCGGCAAATTTCCATGTCTCCTGTTTGCGGGGAGTCGAGCCGAGCCAGTAGCCGATCTTGAGGTCGGTGACAAAGCCGCCGGCCATCGAGAGGGCGGTGCAGACGACACCGCCGACGACCATCGATGCGACGATGCCCGAGGTGCCGCGCAAGCCGATGGCGACGAAGATGCCCGAGGCGATTATGAGAGTCATGAGTGTCATGCCGCTCACGGGATTGCTGCCGACGATGGCGATGGCATTGGCTGCGACGGTGGTGAAGAGGAAGGCGATGACGGTGACGACGAGCCATGCGATCAGAGCCTGCCAGAATGTATGGATGACGCCTGTCCAGAAGAAGACGAGGACGGCAATGAGGGCGATGAAGATGAAGTAGGCGATATGTTTCATCGAGATGTCGCGCTGCCAGCGGATTTCGGCTTTTCCTGTGGCCGAGCCTTTGAGTTCGCGCGAAGCCAGCCCGACAGCCTGGGCGATGATGTTCCATGATTTGACGATGCCGATGATGCCGGCCATTGCGATGCCGCCGATGCCGATGAGACGGGCGTAGTCGCGGAAGATGTCATTGGCGCTCATGGCGGCGATGTCGGCGCTGCCGTAGCTGCCCATAAGCGGAATGATGAACCACCAGACGAAAATCGAGCCGGCGAAAATGACAAAGGCGTAGCGGAGTCCGACGATATAGCCGAGACCGAGCACGGCGGCGCCTGTGTTGCACGAGAAGACGAATTTGGTCTTGTCGGCGATTGCCTGGCCCCAGGTGTAGGCTGTTGTGGTGATGCTCTCGGCCCACCAGCCGAATGTGGCGACGATGTAGTCGTAGAGACCGCCGACAACAGAGGCTATCAGCAGTGTCTTGGCCTGTCCGCCGGTGCTGCTTTTGGCCTGGCTGCTCATGAGCACCTGTGTTGTGGCTGTGGCTTCGGGGAAGGGATACTTGCCGTGCATGTCCTTGACGAAATATTTGCGGAAGGGAATGAAGAAGAGTATGCCTAAGATGCCGCCGAAGAGCGAGCTGAGGAATATCTCGAGGAAGTTGACCGTGATGTCGGGATAAGTGGCCTGAAGGATATAGAGGGCCGGGAGAGTGAAGATGGCGCCGGCGACGATGACGCCCGAGCAAGCTCCGATCGACTGGGTGATGACGTTCTGACCGAGGGCATTCTCTTTTTTCAGCGCGCCAGACACGCCGACGGCGATGATGGCGATGGGAATCGCGGCCTCGAAGACCTGACCGACTTTGAGACCGAGGTAGGCAGCTGCGGCGCTGAAGACGACGGCGAGAATGAGGCCGAGGGTAACGGAGTAGGGTGTCACTTCAGCGTAATCGCGGGCCGGATGCATCACCGGACGATAGGTTTCGTCGGCAGCCAGTTCGCGGAATGCGTTGTCGGGCATTTCCACCGGGTCGACGTCGTTCGCGGGCGGGACGGCGGCCGCACGATTGATTTTCTGGGTTGAGTTCATTGAAATGTGATGGTTATTGATTATTTGTTATTTTGTCGGTATTTTAAGACGCTGGCCAATGTTGATTTTATCGTTCTTGAGGTTGTTGGCTGCCTTTATAGCCTTGACGGTTACGCCGTAACGCTTGGCAATCTTCGAGAGGCTCTCGCCGCTGCGCACTTTATGGGTCACGGCTTTTGGCTTGGGTGTCTGTTTTTTCTTTACCTCTTTGGGCTTGGGTTGCTCTTTTTCTTTCTCGACGACAGAAGCGCTGTCGATGATTTCGCCGGCACCGGGACGTGTGGCGATAATGCTGTCGCCGGGTATACTGTCGCCCGGTGTGATGATAGAGTCAGTCACGACAGCGGTAGAATCGGCGACGGGAGGCGTCGGAGTAATGTAGCGGCGTTTGTATGTGTTGATTTTGAGCCGCTGGCCTGTCTTGACGCGTTTGCCGACCTTGTTGGCGCTGCGTATCGACGAGACGGTGACGCCATAGCGGCGGGCAATCGAGGCGAGGGTCTCACCTTTTCTGACCTTATGGTATTTGACTGTCAGCTCGTCGACATATTCGCCCTTCGAGTCAGAGCCCGTGACGGTGCCGTCAGAGGGTTCGACTACGCTGCGGCGCGCATAAAGCGAGCTGTCGTGGTTGGCAATCGAGTCTTCGTTGGCAAGATAGGCGTAGACCTGAAGCGACGGCAGTACAAGCGAGTAGGGACGGATGTCACCGGGGATCAGGTCTTTGCGATATTGAGGGTTGAGCACTCTGATTTCCTCGACCGGTATGTCGAGCACGTCTGAAATCTGTTTGAAATGTATGCGGCGGCTGATGTGTATCGTGTCGGTGACGATGGGTCTGCGTGCCAGAGCGGGCGAGATGTTGTGCTTGTCATAATGGGTCATGACATAGTTGGCGGCGATGAAAGCAGGCACATATCCGCGGGTCTCGGCGGGCAGGAAGGGATAA
>USIN01000147.1 GCA_900554715.1 uncultured Bacteroidales bacterium | reverse complement strand
ATCGGCAACGCCATCATGCAGACTTCGCTCAACCCGCTTGTATCCAACCTGATCAGTGGCGACAGACTCGCCTCTACCCTGACGTTCGGCCAGTTCGTGAAGGCTATCGCTTCGTTTCTCGCGCCTGTGATTGCGGCATGGGGAGCCACCACAGCCTTCCCTACCTTCGGTCTCGGATGGCGGGCCCTGTTCGTGATCTATGCCGTGATCAGCTTCCTCTCGATCTCACTGCTTGCCGCCACCCCCATCGATGAGGAGAAACCGGACAAGGCATCGGGCATCGTTGAATGCCTCAGACTGCTCGGTCGCCCCTTTATCATCCTATGTTTCCTCGGCATTATGTGCCACGTAGGAATCGATGTGGGAACCAACACCACTGCTCCGAAAATCATGATGGAACGCCTCGGCATCCCGTTGGAGGAAGCCGGTTTCGCCACAGGCGTCTACTTCATCTTCCGCACGGCCGGATGTTTCCTCGGCGCATTCATTCTGCGTTCGATGTCGGCCAAAATCTTCTTCTTCATCAGTGTGCTGATGATGCTCGCCGCCATGTGCATGCTCTTCGTCTCGACAGCCCTGACTCCCATCTATGTCGCTCTCGCCATGATAGGCTTCGGCAACTCTAACATCTTCTCAATCGTTTTCTCTCAGGCTCTTATGTCAAGTCCGGCAGAAAAGAACGAGGTGTCGGGTCTTATGATCATGGGCCTCTTCGGCGGCACGGTTTTCCCGCTTGCCATGGGCTATGCGGCCGACGCATTCGGTCAGGCCGGATCGGTCGCCGTGATGACCGTCGGTGTGGCCTATCTCTTATATTATACTCTGAAAATCAAAAAAATTTAACAACCAAATAAAACCACATAATATCATGAACGATATAGTTGTAGGAATGGGCGAAGCCCTCTGGGACGTCCTTCCCGAAGGCAAAAAAATCGGTGGCGCACCGGCCAACTTCGCCTATCATGTCTCACAGTTCAGTCTGCCCAGCTGTGTTGTCAGCGCCGTAGGCGACGACGCTCTCGGCAACGAAATCATCGAGAACTTCACTTCGAAAGGTCTCAACCACCTCATCGAGAAAGTACCCTATCCGACCGGCACGGTTCAGGTCGAAATCGACCAGGCCGGCATACCCCAGTATGAAATCAAAGAAAACGTCGCCTGGGACAACATACCGTACACCGCCCGCCTCGAACAGCTCGCCGGCAGGACAAAAGCAGTCTGCTTCGGCTCGCTCGCACAGCGCAATATCGTCTCGCGCAACACCATCAACCGTTTTCTCGACGCGATGCCCCAGAGCGACGAATGCCTTGTCGTCTTCGACGTCAACCTGCGTCAGGGCTTCTATAACAAAGAGATTCTTTGCAACTCGATGAAACGTTGCAACATACTCAAAATCAACGATGAAGAACTCGTGACCGTCAGCCGCATGTTCGGTTATCCCGGCATCGACCTTCAGGACAAATGCTGGATTCTCCTGGGCAAATACAATCTCAAGATGCTGATACTCACCTGCGGCATCAACGGCAGCTATGTCTTCACTCCCGGCAATGTGTCGTTCCAGCCGACTCCCAAAGTCGAAGTCGCCGACACTGTCGGCGCCGGCGACTCGTTTACCGCCGCCTTCATCGCCGGCATTCTGCGCGGCAAGAGCGTCACCGAGGCTCACTCTATCGCCGTGCGCACATCGGCGTATGTCTGCACAAAGAAAGGCGCAATGCCCATTCTGCCTGACGAATATACCAAATAATCACTGAGTAATATCCTCGCGGCGCGACGGTCATTTCTGACTGGCGCGCCGCTCTATTTCCTACTCTGATTCCAATGGCCTAATTTCGGAGAAAAAACACCGTTATGAAAGCCATAGATTTAAAATTCATCACTTCGTGCCACGCTACTGTCACATCCTATAGCAACAGCCTTACAACCACCGGTTTCAATCTGACGACAACCGGCATCACTGACATGAACACCCGCAATAACGCCGCAGGTCTTACGCCTTATATCGAGCGTCAGATCAGTCTGTTGAAAGCCAGCGGCCGCCAGCGCACCGCCGAGACATACCGCGCGGCTCTCAACAGTTTCAGACACTTCAGCCACGGCCGCGACATAGCCCTGTGTGACATCACTCAGGGCGTCGCCGGCGACTACCAGATATGGCTGCGGGGACGAGGTGTCGGTGACAATACCGTTTCATTCTATATGAGAATACTGCGCGCCGTCTATAACCGTGCCGTCGACGAAGGCCTTGCCGACGACCGGCACCCTTTCAGACACGTCTACACCGGCATCGCAAAAACGGTCAAACGAGCCGTGTCGCTCGACACCCTCAGACGCATCAGACACCTCAATCTCAGCCGTCGTCCGGCACTCGAATATGCCCGTGACATGTTTATCATGAGCTTCTGTCTCAGAGGCATGAGCTTTGTCGACATGGCTCTGTTGAAAAACAGCGACCTTTGCGGCGGGATGCTCTACTACCGCCGTCGCAAGACCGGGCGCATGCTGTCGGTTGCATGGACGTCAGAGATGCAGGCCATCGTCGACCGCCACCGGGGCCGCGAGTCGTCAGAATATCTCCTGCCGATAATTCGCGGCCGCTATCGCGACGTGCGTACAGCCGCCCGCAACGCCGGCTACAACATCAACCGCAGCCTCAAACGCATCGCCGCAATTATCGGCCTCGACACACCGCTGACGATGTATGTCGCACGCCACAGCTGGGCGACTCTCGCGCGCAATCAGGGTGTGCCGCTGACACTCATCAGCGAAGGCATGGGACACAGCTCTGAAAAGACCACCCGCATATATCTCGCCTCGATTGACACTGCCGAACTCGACCGCGCCAACTCGCGGCTGATAGCATTGCTTTAAATAATATTCACCTAATTATTAAAAATGATGCTTAAAGTATTAAAAATCGTGCATTGCCCAATTTTTAATAGTCAAAGCGACATCTTTACTATCCTTGATTTTCAATCCATAATAATTTTGTTGCAGAAATTTTTTTACCAATCATAATAAACATGAAAAAATCAATTCTCTTTGCGCTGATCATGCTGCTCACAGCCATAGGCGCACAAGCACAGAACATCACGGTGCGGGGAACAGTGCTCTCCAAAACCGACGATGAACCCCTCATCGGGGCCTCGGTGCTTTCGGAGGCCAACAAGAACGCGGCGGCCACCGACATCGACGGCAAGTTTACTCTATCTGTACCAAAAGGCTCAAAACTGACCGTCTCCTACGTGGGCTATCTGCCGACGACAGTTCTGGCCGAACCCGAGATGACAATCTATCTGGCCGAAAACAGCGAGCTTCTCGACGAAGTCGTCGTCATCGGCTATCAGACCATCAGAAAAGCCGACCTCACCGGCGCCGTCGCCGTGATGAATCTCAAAGAACCTATCAGCGAGAATTCAGGCAACATCATGAATTCGCTCGCCGGCAAGATGCCCGGCGTCAACGTCGTTCCCGACGCCGCCCCGGGCGGAACCGGCTCGATCCGCGTGCGCGGTATGTCGACAGCCAACTCGAGCAACGACCCTCTATATATTATCGACGGTGTGCCCACCGACAACATCAACATGATCAACCCGGCCGACATCGAGAGCATGCAGGTGCTTAAAGACGCGGCCTCGGCCTCAATCTACGGCTCGCGTGCCGCCAACGGCGTCGTCATCATCACGACAAAACAAGGAGCCGGCGACCGCATGACAATCAACGTCAACTATGCCGTCAGCGCCCAGACTATCGCCAAACGCTACGAGATGCTCAACGCCGAACAGTGGGGCACAGCCTATTGGGCCGCATCAAAGAACTCGAATATTCCCCCGAGCCACACGCTCTACGGCAACGGCCCGACACCTGTCCTCCAGCCCTATGTAGGCGGCAACACAAACTTCCCCACCACCAACACCGACTGGCAGGACGAAGTCTACCGCACGGCATGGACAAACAACCTCACAGCATCTATCTCGAACAGCTCAGAGAAAGGCTCGGTGATGTTCTCGCTCAACTACATCAACCAGAACGGCAACATCCGGGAGACATTCTACGAACGCTATGCCGCCCGCATCAACTCCCACTATAATTTCAACAAGTATATCAGCGTCGGCGAGAATCTCGCCATCGCCCGCTGGAGCAACCGTGGCGTCGACGTCGCCGGTGACCGGGGCATACCCTTCACGGCCATGAGCCAGCATCCGGCCCTTCCCGTGCGCGGCCTCAACGGCGAATGGGCACGCCCCATCTCGCTCATCGCATCTGACCTTGCCAACCCCGTGCAGCTCATCGCCAACGCCAAGGACAACCAGAACACATCGTGGCGTATCCTCGGCAACGCATACCTTGAGGTGAAACCCGTCGACGGCCTCTCGGTCAAAACCAACATCGGCATCGAACACAGCCAATATTTCAACGTCGGCCTCGGCCGTGCCACCAATCCCGGCGACGTCAACAGTGTCTCGAGCGCCTACGGACAGGGCGACACCTGGACATGGACCAACACCGCCAACTATGTCCGTCAGTTTGCCGGCAAACATAACATCAATGTCCTCATAGGCTCTGAAGCCATCGGCTACACATTCCGCGACCTCAGCGGCTCGCGCCAGGGCTATGCCTTCGAAGACCCCGACTTCATGCAGGTAGGTTCGGGCACCGGCGACCGCGACAGCGGCGGCGGCAAGAGCCAGTGGGCCGTCTTCTCGCTCTTCGCCAAAGCCGACTACAACTACGCCGACCGCTATCTGGCATCGTTCACCATCCGCCGCGACGAGAACTCGCGCTTCGCCAAAGGCCATCGCGCAGGCGTCTTCCCCGCATTCTCACTCGCATGGCGCCCGACCCAGGAAGATTTCTTCCCCAAAAGCGACGTCCTGACCGACCTCAAGATACGCTACAGCTGGGGTCAGAACGGTAATGCCAACATCCCGCCGCTCTATCCCGCCTATTCGACCTACATCCTCAACACCGGCAACGGCGCATATGACATCGCCGGCACAGGCTCGTCGACAACATCGGGCATCAC
>USIN01000146.1 GCA_900554715.1 uncultured Bacteroidales bacterium | reverse complement strand
TATGACTGTACACTGACGAAGCTTCAGGAGTATACGGGTCGGGATGATATCGCTTTCGACGAAATCGACAAAAATTTTATCGACGCTTTTGCCCGATGGCTCAAGACGACTGGTATCAGCGACTCGACTCAGTCGTTCTATCTCAGATCGCTGAGATCTGTGCTCAACAGGGCTGAGAAAGACGGACGCCTGACTATCGACGGCCGGTTGTTCAGAGATGTCAATACACGTGTGCTTTTTTCGCCGGTCAAGAACGACGGTGCGTCAGATCCTGACCGCGCTGTGATACGGAAAATAGAGACTTTTGATCTGAGTTATGACCGTGGGCTTGAACTGATACGCGATATGTTTATGTTCGGTTTCTATTGTCGCGGGATGGAGCTTGTCGATATAGCTCATCTGACGCGGGCGAATATCAGACAGGGCTATCTTGTGTATCGTCGCCGGCTGAAGGGCAAGGAGGTGAGAGTGCCTATCGAGCCTGCCGCCGCCGAGATTGTCGACCGATATAAAGGTTATGGCGGCAAATATCTGTTCCCCCTGCTTTACAGCGACGAACGGGTGTTGTTTGCGTCTGTCCGCGGTGCCGTCATCAAGGCAGTCAAGGAGATAGGCCGCGCTGTCGGTTTCCCGCAGCTGACATTCTATATGAATATAACGGCCTGGAAGTCGCTGCTGGCACAGAGCAGTGTCTCGAATCTGCTTCTTGCCGGCAGTTGACGGCTTAAAATAACGATAGTTGCTGCGGCCATAACATTGCGTTGTGGCCGCAGCGTCGTTTTATGGCTTATGATTTTTCTTCGCCGAAAGTCTGGCGGAGTTTGGGGTTGACGGGACCGAAGATGCAGCGCTCGAATTTGGTCTTGTAGAGCTTGAAGCACTGGTTGCAGCGGATGCAGCGCGAGCGTTCGAGCTCTCCGTCTTTAAGTCTGGTGACAAAGTCGGGCTGGGTCAGGAGTGTGCGGCCTAGCGCGACCATGTCGACGCTCTTGAGCGCGCGGTCTATTGTCGCGCGGGAGTATATGCCGCCGACGAGTGCAACGTTCAGCTCCGGCATGGCTTCTTTGACTGCACGGGCCGAGTCGAGGAAATAACATTCGGCGTCGCGCGGCTGTTTTGTGAAACTCATGCCGCTGACGTCGAGCAGGTCGATGCCTGCCTCATAAAGAGCTTTGGCATAGTTGACCAGCATGCCGGTGTCGTCGGTGCCTTCGAGGGTGTTGTGGGCGTTGATTTTGACGAAGACGGCGAGGCCGGGACATGCCTGACGGATCGCTTCGACTATGCGGCAGACTATGGCGATGCGGCGTTCGTCAGAGCCGTTGTAGCCGTCTGCGCGTTTATTGAGGTCTGAGTTGAGCATGGTGGCCAGAAGATACCAGTGGGCTGCATGGACCTCTACGGCGTCGAAGCCCGCGCGCTGCGCCCTGACGGCGGCATCGACAAACCATTGTTCGATCTGCCTGAACTCGGCGGCGTCCATAGTGTTTATGTCGACGGGAACCATGCCCCTCGGGCCTGCGTGTGAAATCTGGGCTACGGCCAGACCGCGGTATTCATGGATTTTGGCGGGAATGCGGCTGAGGCCTTCGATTTTCGAGTCGTCGCCTATGCTTGGCTGCACTTCGTCGGCGCGCATGGCGATGTCGGGCACGATGCTCATGTGTCCGGTGATTATCGTGCCGACGTCGTGTGACGCGAGTTGGTCGTACATGTCAATCTGTGCATCGCTGATTGTTGCGTCGCGGTTGCCGAGATGGTCGTTTGTCGCACTTCTGATGATGCGGTTCTTGGCTGTCAGAGAGCCTATTCTGATGGAGTCGAATGCTGATTTCATAATTTTATAACGATGTAGCGGTGCAATCTGTTCAGTGGCCGCGGCGTGTGACTGTCACGGTCGAACTGATATTGTCGGTCGAGCGTACTTCGATGGCTGTCGGGATGCGGTCGCGCAATGACGACACGTGGCTGATGATGCCGACGCGGCGTCCTTCGCTGAGGCGCAGGGCTGCAAGTGTCGAGGTGACCTGTTCGAGGCAGTCGGCGCTTAGAGAGCCGAAGCCCTCGTCGATGAAGATGATGTCGGGGGTGGTGTTGACCGACTGCACTGACGACAGTCCGAGCGCCAGCGCAAGCGACACCATGAAGCTTTCGCCGCCGGACAGTGTGTTGAACGGTCTGATTTCATTGCCGCGGTCGCGGTCGCGTATGTTGACCTGGAGGTTGCCGGGCGATGAGAACATGCGGTATCGCGGAGTGAACATCTCGAGATAGTAGTTGGCGTTTTCGAGCAGAAGCGACAGTATATGCGACTGGGCGATCTGGCTCATGCGGCTACCGCCGTCGCCGCCGAAGAGACGGTTTAGGCTGTTCCACCGTGAGGCTGTGCGTTCGAGTTCGACGAGGCGTTCGAGCGACTGCCGCTGTCTTTCGTAGAGACCGCGGGCGTTGCAGAGCGCAGCCTGTCTTTCTCCGAGCGATGTGCGCGCCGCGGCGAGGCGGCTGTCGAGTGAGGCTACAAGTTGGGTCTGGCGCTCTATGTCACTGTCTGGTAATGTGGTCGATTTGTCGAAGTTGTCAAGGGCGCTCGCCGCGTCTCTGGCGACAGCCCTTGCCTCGGTCAGGCGTTTGTTGAGGCTGTCGATAAGTCGGCGCGCCGCAGAGACTTCGTCTTTTACCTCGGGTTTAAGGTGATGGCGTAAGATTTCGGGAGTTATGCCGGGGTTTTCGGCAAGGAAGCAGTCGAGCGTCCGGCTCAGTTGCGAGCGGTCGTCTGACAGCCGGCGACGGTGGCCTGCGTTGTCAGAAATCTTCTCAAGCATGCCCGACAGCCTTTCAGGCAGTTCATCGGTCTTGATGCCGGCAGTGCGCGGTGTCGCGGCCTCAATATCTTCGATGTCTGGATAGAGAGCCTTGATGCGTTCAAGCGGCGCAGCGGCGCGGGTGACAAGAGCATCGGCGGCGTCAAGCTGCGATTTTATTGCTGACTGACTGTCGGTCAGAGTTTTAAATGTTTTTGCGAGGGCGTCTATCGCGGTCTGTTGCTTTCCTATGCCGTCGGCATCATCGGCTGCGATGATATTGTGGACGGCGAGTTGTGATTTCGTCTTTGACGTCTCTTCGGCGATGTTGCTTTTCTCGGTCTGCAGCCGTATTATAGCTTCACGCTTCTTGTCGCTGTCGGCGATGATGCCCTGCTGTTTAAGGACGGCGGCGTTTCGTTCGCGTTCGGTTTTAGATAGTTCGGCGCGGGCGGTGTCGATGGCTGTGCGTTGTTTTTTGAGCGTTTCCATAGCCTCGGTGAGCGTTTGATATTCCCTGTCGAGGCTGTTGCCGATATTCCTGATGCCGGTGTCAATGTCTGCGGTGCCATCGAGGGCAAAGAGAGTGGCCAGTTGTCTTAAAGTCCTGTCATTTACGGCCTTCTCTTCAGTCAGAGAGGTTAGCGTGGCCGCCGTTTCGTCGGATTTTATTTTGCAGATGTCGATTAGGCGGCGGTAGCGGTTTACAGTGGCTGTGGCGCGCTCCAGTGTCAGTTCGGCGTCGGCCTCCAGTGTCTCGAATGCCTTGCTTCGGGCGATGAGTTCGGCTTGCTGCGGCAATGTCGTTATGGTAGCGCCGCACACCGGACAGCTGTCGCCCGGCTGAAGCCGCGCTCTGACGGCCTCTATGTCGGCTGCGGCGTCGAGTCGCGCTTTGTCGAGGGCGGCACGCAGTTTGCGCAAGGACGTCTGCGCAGCATCCTGTCTCGTCCCGGCGGCAGACAAGCGTGATGAGAGCCATGCTCCGATTGTTTGAAGTCGCTTTGCCTCAGCTCGATACAGATCTGATTTTTCGGTTAATGCGGTCGCCTTGTCATATGTCGCAACGAGAGTTGCGAGAGCCGAACGGCGGCGTTCGTTCTCAAGCAGTGAAGCGGTGATCTTATCGGCGTCGAGACCTGCCAGACTATGCTCTTTTTCGGCGATTGAGCCGTTTAGCGCCGATGTCAGTTTGTCGAGGCGGCTCACTTCGGTTGCTGTCAGGCTTTCTTTTTTATCATTGTCGGCAAGAGCCTTTGTAAGTGTGTCGATTTCATCATTGTTGCGCTTTGTCGCGGCGATGCCGGCGGCGATGTCTCCCAACATTCTGACGAGTAGTCCGGCATTGTCGATTTCGCCGCGTCTCGTCGAGTATGCGTTGAGTTCATCGGCGATTTGCGCCGCTCCGACAGACAGATTGTCACGTGCGACGGCGAGTTTGTCGTATGCCGATTTGCAGGCGGCATATTCCCCTGCGAGAATATGTGCCCTTTCATTGGTCTCCGATATTTTTTGGCCGATGCGGCCGATTTCGGCGAGCAACCGGCATGGCTCGGCAAGCGACTCGGCCTCGTCGACGAGATTACAGGCCTTTGTGGTCGCGGGCGATGATATCTCGAGGCTGATTGACTCTACCTGCTGCTTCGAGGAGCTGACGCGTTCGACAAGCTCCTTGCGCTGCAGCGAGAGATCGAGAGTCTGTTTGCCGAGATTGAGTTCGCCGGCGAGGGCGTCACACTCGGCTGTCATTGTTCCGACGGCTTCTTCCAGGCGGTTTATGTCGTCAGGAGTGATGCGCTCTGAGTCTTTGAATGCGGCAGCGGCGATGTTATATTGCTCGTTATGGAATTTGAATTTCGAGTAGATTGCATTACCCACTGCTGCATAGCGGTCTATGCCTGTGAGCTTTTCGAGAATCTGTGCTTTGGTGGCGTTATCGGCTGCAAGAAAACGCGAGAACTCGCCCTGAGCGAGCAGTGTCGTGCGGCAGAATCGCGGATAATCGAGTCCGACAGTCTCGGGCGATTCGATGGCCCTGGCGACTTCGTCCCGGAGCCTGAGCGTATGTTTTGTCGTGAGGTCGGTGAGTGTATGGACGACTTTGTCGAGGGTGCCCAGGCGTTTCTTGCGTTTCACGTCCCAGCATGCGCGATAGGGCAGACCGTTGTTGCCGATGAAGGTCAGTGCCACAGAGGCCGATGCGGCGCCGCGTCTGACGAGCTGGCG
>USIN01000145.1 GCA_900554715.1 uncultured Bacteroidales bacterium | reverse complement strand
AATATATTTTTCTCTGTGAAAGGAAACGCTGCCGTTGCCGCCGTCGCCTGCCATCACGTCGAAAGCCTCTTTGAGGGCGCGGCCGCTGATATCGAGTACGGTGATGTAATTATAGAATGGCATCATTGTGATAATCATACCCTCGGTGATATCGCCCTTTGGGAAGGCGCGTCGCAGGCCTCCTTTGTTGATGATTGCAAAATCTATGCTGTCGGCCAATGCTTTGCCACGCTCGAGTATGAAGTCGGCGGCGAAGTTCACCAAGGGCACACTACCCTTCGGCAACTCGACGGCGCTGCGTCCGACCTTGACGCGCATCAGCGAGTCGACTCCGGCGCGATAGGGTTTTATTATCTCGTCAAGCTCGAGATCGGGGCGCTTGTCAAGACGGCTGTCTATCCTGATTATGTTATAATCAGTCTTGAGCGAATCGTCATCGAAATCAAGCACGATCTCGCCGACATATTTACCCCCTTTGCCGACCTGCGCGACTGTGATGTCGCGGCCGAGGGCGTTTTTGATCCGCGAGACTTTGCCCTCGGTCGCACCCGGACTGACGAGGTCGTGCGAGTGGCCGCCGATGATGACATCGATATCTTCAGAGGCGCCAGCGAGAGTCTTGTCTCCCGGAGGCATCGAAGGGTCGTAGCCTATGTGAGTGACAGCAACGACGGCGTCGACTTTCTCGACATGCTTGAGCCACCAGGCAGCGGCATTGGCACACTTGACAGCGTCGTTATATACCACCCCGTCATAATTGCCCTCGCTTATCATGCCCTTGGGCTGGAGATTGACACCGATGATGCCTATGCGTTTGTCTCCGTACTCCTTGATCGTGTACGGCCTGAACTTACGGGCGAGCGGAGAACGCGACAGGTCGTAGTTGGTCGCTATCATCTCTGCCTCGCTGTCGGCCAGCACATCGGCCAGCTCGTCGATGCCGTTGTCAAACTCGTGATTCCCGAGAATGCGTATGTCGTAACCGAGCTCGTTCATCAGCTTC
The DNA here is from genome assembly GCA_900554715.1 of uncultured Bacteroidales bacterium. Taxonomy (GTDB): domain Bacteria; phylum Bacteroidota; class Bacteroidia; order Bacteroidales; family Muribaculaceae; genus CAG-873. The sequence continues at coordinate 4,094 of USIN01000145.1, read as the reverse complement.
TGCTCGACTTCGCCGCGATACAGGTTGAAATAAAGAGTTCCCTGCACGAAATCACCGGCATCGACAAGCAGCACATTGTCTTCGACGCCTTTTACGCTGTCGATGACGACTTTACGGCGCACGATGCCGCCGAGGCCGTCACTGTCGTCAGGATCAATCTGTGAATGGGTGTCATTAGTATGGAGTATCACGACGCGCTCTGCGCCCGTCTGCGGCACTGCTGCCGCGACGAGCATCCCGGCCATGACAATTGTCTTGTATAAAGCTTTCATCATTTGTGAATTTTATCTACTGCGAAGATAACATATTTTTATCACCTAATTATCGCTTTATAAAATGAAATTTTTATAAAAAACGACAACGGCAGACGCCGGCCGCTTGCCGGGACATCTGCCGCTGTCTTAGCGTATATGTCTGTTGTCGTTTTACCAGATGATGACGCGCTCTTCGGCGGGGCGGAACATCTTGTCGCCCTCTTTGATAGAGAATGCCTCGAAGAAAGGCTCGATGTTGCGCAGGGTTACGTTCACGCGGTTTTTGCCGAGCGAATGTACATCGCCTGTCGTCAGCGAGCGCATTTCCTCGTCACGGATATTGTTGGCCCAGAGGTTGGCATAGTTGAGATAGAATGCCTGCATCGGGGTGAATCCGTCAATCCTGGCTTCTTCAGAGTTGATGTCCACACCCTTCTTACGCTGCGAGTCGAGGAAGGCAGTGCGCGAGATGCGGAGACCGCCCTGGTCGGCGATGTTCTCACCGAGGGTATACTGACCGTTGGCATGCAGACCGGGAAGAACCTCGACCTCGTCAAACTGCTTGATAAGACCTGCTGTGAGTTTCTCGAATGCCTCGGCATCTTCGGGAGTCCACCAGTTGACCATGTTGCCTTCGGCATCGAAGTTACGGCCCTGGTCATCAAATCCGTGTGTCATTTCGTGACCGATGACCACACCGATGCCGCCATAGTTTTCGGCGTCGCTGGCAGCGGGGTCAAAGAACGGAGCCTGAAGGATTGCCGCCGGGAACACAATCTCGTTGGCGAGGGGGTTATAGTAGGCGTTGACTGTCTGTGGAGTCATGCCCCATTCCGTGCGGTCGACGGGCTTGCCCCATTTTGAATAGGTGTCGGCCTGATGCCACATGCTGACGTTGTGCATGTTCTCGTAATAAGATTTCTCGGGGTCGATGATCATCGTCGAGTAATCTTTCCACTGGTCGGGATAGCCGATTTTGACCGTGAAAGCCGAAAGTTTCTTTATGGCTTTGAGTTTGGTTTCGTCTGTCATCCAGGGGAGGTTGATGATGTGTTTGCCGAGAGCTGTGCGCAGGTTCTCGACAAGTCCGATCATATACTGCTTTGACGACTCGGGGAAATATTTCTCGACATAAAGCTGACCGACGGCTTCGCCCATGGCACCTTCGGTAGCGCCGAGAGCGCGTTTCCAGCGCGGACGCTGCTGCTCGACACCGCTGACAACCTTGTTGAACTCAAAGGCTGCGTCACTGAAATCGTCACTGAGTTTGCCGGCTGCCTGAGCCACATATTTCCAGAGATAGTAGTCTTTGATTTCGCGGTCGGTCAGTGTGGCAAGAAGATTATCGGCCTGTGCGACGCTGCTGAGTTCGGTGACAATGACAGTCTCGGGACTTTCGATGCCCATGGTCTCGATAAAGAAACGGTCCCAGTTGACATGGGGATAGAGAGTCTTTAGCTGCTCGAACGTGCGGGGATTATACATCGCCGGAATGTTGCGGCTCTGTTCTTTTGTCCACGCCGAATCAGCCAGGGCGGTCTCGATTTTCATCACGTTGTTCATGATGCGCGTTGCGTCTTTTTTGCCATAGCCCGCATTACGCATCTGCTTGACGATAAGTTTCTTGTAAGCTTCACGCACCTCTTTGTTGCGTTTGTCGTTTTCAAGATAATAGTCGCGGTCGCCGAGACCCATGCCGCCGCCGCTGACATACATCGCATACTCTTTGCTGTTGGCGAGATTTTCCATAGGTCCGGCGCCGAAGAACGGGCTGGCATAGTTGCCGTGCATCCAGAGGAAGAGGTCTTCCATGTCTTCGTGCGGAGTATCCTCGATGCGTTTGAGGTCAGCTTTGATAGGCTCTGCGCCTTCGCGGTTGCGGCGCACTGAGTCCATGGCCTGGTTGTAGATAGTCGATACCTTGAAAGCCACAGTGCCCTTGGCAGGGTTGCTTGCAGCGAGATTGAGCACGATGTCTTTTATGCGGGCTTCGCTCGAATCGTTAAGGATATTGAACTGACCGTAACGCGAATGTTCGGCTGTCAGCGGATTGGCATCCATCCAGCCCTGATTGGCGTAAGTGTAGAAGTCTTCTTTAGGTGAAACGTTTTTGTCGATGTAGGCGGGATTGAAGCTCTTGAGATGCTCCTCTGCCGAAGCGCCAAACACGACTGCTGCCGCAGCGACAGCCATGACAGCGGGTTTTAAAGTTTTAAGCATGTTGATTTTAATATATATGTGATTGTTTATTTCTGCAGCAAAAGTACAAAAAAATATTTATTCCAGGCACATCAGAGGGGTTCATATTGGCAAAGACCCGATTTCTTAAATATTTTTAATTGTGAACCCGATGTAGGATAATTGTCTTATTTTTGTATTAAAATTATAATATCAAGATACAATGGGAGTAAAAGTCGGTGACGTTGTCCGTTTCCTCGACGCGGTAGGCGGCGGCAGAGTCACAAAAATAATCAATAATATAGTTTACGTCGAAGACGAAGACGGCTTCGAGATTCCTGCACAGACGAGCAATGTCGTTGTAACCGCCACGGCCGAGATGGCAAAAAACACCGACCGCAAAGAGAATTTCTATGCACCTGCGGCATTCACCGTGCCCAAATCGGGGAGCGGCAGACAGGAAAACTTCGTCGAAGAGACACTGCCCGACGCACCCGAAACGGCTGAAGGCGAAAAGCTGAATCTGACATTGGCCTTCCTGCCCGTCGATGCCGAATGTATCGAGACTTCAGACCTCGAAGTCGTTCTTGTAAACGACTCAAACTACCGCCTGCTCTTCAGCTTCTCCTCGGGCGACGGCGACAGCCTGTCGCTGCGACGCACCGGCGAACTCGAATCGGCCACCGAAATCACGCTTGTGACCGTCCCGCGCAAAGATATCGCCGGATATCAGCATATCTTATTGCAGGCCATAGCCTTCAAGCGCGCAAAAGACTTTGAGGCCAAAGCGCCGGTCTCATTCGATACATCGGTCGACGTGACAAAGTTTTCAAAACGCGGCTGCTACAAGAGCTGTCAGTATTTCGACATACCCGCGATAGCGTTCACAGTAGTGAAAGACGACGTTGCCGCCGGCAACGACAAAGTCTTGACCAAAGACTCGGCCAAAGAACTTGCCGCCGCCATGAAAGCCAAACAGCAGAATGACCGCCGCCCCGTAAGAAAATCGAAACCCGCCGTGAACAACGACGAAAAATATATCGTCGACCTCCACGCCACCGAACTCCTCGACAGCACTGCAGGCATGGGACCGGCTGAGATACTCAACTACCAGATTGACAAATTCCGCGAAGTGATGGACGAAAATCTGCGTCATCCGGGACGCAAAATCGTCTTCATCCACGGCAAAGGCGAAGGCACCCTACGCCATGCGCTTCTGAAAGAGCTGTCCTACAGATATAAAGAATGTGACGTCTGCGACGCGTCATTCAAAGAATACGGCTACGGCGCCACACAGGTGACCATCGGCAATGTAAAACCGGGGCGCCGATGATTGTCTGTTTCAGCGGCAACGGCAACACGCGCTTCGTCGCCGACCGGCTCGCCGACCGACTCGCCGACACAGTCACTCCTCTGCGCGCGCCATTGATCGACGACCCTGAGCCGACACTCCCGCTTACAGGCAACAGCCACATCATCTGGGCATTCCCCGTCTACGCCTGGGGCATTCCGGCCAAGGTCAGAGACTTCATCAGACGCGTTAAAATATCAGGCGGCAAAGTCACGCACTACATGGTGGCGACCTGTGGCGACGACATAGGCATGACCGCCGTCCAATGGCGCAGGCTGATGAGACAACGCGGTTTCAACGCCGGCGGAGCA
>USIN01000144.1 GCA_900554715.1 uncultured Bacteroidales bacterium | reverse complement strand
TATTTGTCCTTGTTGTCCAATACTTTCAGGGTCGTATCCTGAAGCAAATCATAAGCATCGTCTCTGTTTGATGTGAGGATATAAGCGAAATTGAGCATATTGCTCTGTAGCTTTATCAACTTTGCCTGAAATGTTTTTGACTCCATATTATTTTTATAGATATAGATGAATAATATATAGCATCGCGTTGAAACGACTTACTCAACATTATAACACTATAAAAATAAAAAGAGCCTGAAAATTAGGCTTTTTTAGAGACTATTCACTGATTGTCACAATCTCCGCAAGGGAAATATCTGAGATTTGATATGCCGTTTGATTCGCCGGCGACATAATTTGTCGGAGACAAGCTCTCGCGGCGCAGGTCTGTGCAGTAGACCGGCGCGCCCTCACGAAGGAACATCAGTTTGAAGACATCGCCGGCCATAAGCTTTGAATTGCGTTGGTCAAGAACCTCGAAGCGATATTCGCCGAGATATTTCAAGGTGGCCTCTCTGTCGGGATTCCAGGTGAAATTGACGATATCGCCGTAATGAAAGTCGGCGACATTGAGATAATTGGCCGTGATGAAACCGCTCTCGATGCGGTTGTGGCGCATGAGGTCGACGACATAGGCGTCCCAGTCGATATGACCCAGGGTGCGGGCGAGAATCGTTAGGGTCGTCAGTCTCATCGAGCCGTTGGATTTTGAATAGCCCCAGATGCGGCGCAGTGTCGACTCACTGAGACGGTCGCCCGAGATTTCGGCAATCTGGAGTTCGAGCAGTTTGAAGTCTGACGGAGACTTGTAAGTGCGTCCGAAACGCTTCTCTATGTCATGCTTAAGACACTCTATATAATATGTTTCGTATTTAGCCATTTGTAGAAATTGCGAATAATCAAATCACGAAGGTTTCAAAAATGGCACAAATTTAACCAACTTTCACCAACATGCCGCATTATGACCCAATATGACCCCATACGACTTAAAATGGTTTGCCGTTTGCCTGTGAACGACGGCTGTGATAGAGCTTGAGCGTTTCTTTCAGCCTTTCATAAAACAGCTGTCTGTGCCTGTCGTCGGGAAGATAACCGGCTCTCGAGGCAAAGACCGAGTCGAACTCCGCGGCGTGATTGCGGCTTGATTCACGCGCCATCGCCTCACACTGCTCCAAATCAAAACTTTTGCCGGCAAGAGCGCTCACCATAGTGTTGAAATAAAGCGAGTCGGCACATTTGATGGCATAATAATCGGCTTTTTCGGCCGGTGAAGCGTCGCCTCTCTCTACTTTTGCAATCAGAGGACCGGCTCCAATGGCTGTTTGTGCGAGATTCTCTTCAACGACAGCCGTCTTGACCGAGTCGGACAAATCGACCGCAGCCGGCGGCAACTCACGGGGCCGCAGAGTGAAATATGACAGCAAGGACACAGCTAGCAGTCCGAGGACAATTGCGAGAGCCACGCGGCCACGCCTCCGGGCCGTCAGCTTTTCAAAACAAACAATAGCACCGCGGTCGTCAGGTCTGCGGGATATGAGCCGGCGACCGAATGCGGCGAAACGGCCGGCCATCTTAGGTTCGACATGCTGTGACATCTCGGCCATAACCATCCCGAGGGCATAATAGTCATCTGACACCTGAGAGATACATCCGGCTGTCTGCTTTTCGGGCGGTGTATAGGCGGCGGTTCCTGCCGGTCCCTGCAGAGCGATGTAGTCGTCGGAGTGAGCACAACCGAAATCGATGATTTTTGCCGTGCCGGTGTCGGAATTGACGATTATGTTTGTCGGCTTGATGTCGCGGTGAATGATACCTTTGGAATGTATGGCGGCAAGTCCTTTGACAAGACTTTCGGCAACAGCCACGACCTTGTCTGACTCTATCATTACATCAGAATCGAAGAGTTCACGAAGAGTCACCCCGGCGCAGTATTCCATCTCGATTGCCGGACAGCCGTCTGAGAGCGTGTGGCGGCCGAGAGTACGGCAGACATAATCGCTGTCGACAGAAAAGCCGAGAGCATATTCCTTCTGTAATTGAGTCTGTGCCAGCGGGTCAGTGACATACTCGGGCTTGATACCCTTCAATATGACCTTACGGCCATGATGCCGCGCCATAAAGACACGGCAGAAACCATCTACAGAGCTGTTGAGCAGCTCGACGCCGCTGAAGCCTTCATCGGTCATCTGAGTATCCGGAGTGGTGAAAAATCCCGATTCTGATTCCATGCGGCAAAGATAAGAAAAATTGCATAAAAGCGACCCGTTATGACTCAATATGAAACGATTTGATTCATCGCAGCTTGATTTCGGTTTCTTATCTTCGCAACAAATATTAACACTAATACCAGGTTCTTATATGGAAACAAAAAAATGCCCTTACTGTGGCGAGGAGATTATGGCTTCGGCTAAAAAGTGCCGTCATTGCGGTGAATGGCTTGACAAAGAAGCCGCCCAAGCCAAAATTACGGTAAACAAACCAAATAGTGATACTGTGGCAGTACAGGCCGCTCATAATGAAGTAAAAATATCACCGACACTTGCCATTATCTTTTTCATTTGTGCTATCATATATTCCTTAGTTAATTTATTTTCCATGGTTAACCCAAGCCTGTGGAGTGAAATAGTCGGTGACAATGAATTTTCAATTGATTTTGCCAATAATATCTGTTTCATTGTCGGTTTCTGCGGTCTTATGAGCCTATTAATGATAAAACTCGGCAGAGTCGGTCAAAAATATCCGTCGGCCGGCACAATGATTGCCGAGATAATAATCACCGCATTGGCTTTCGGTTTTTCAGCATTAGGTATTGAAGATGTGGCGGCCATTTTTATGATTATATGGCTTATCATGACGCTGATTATTTCTATTATGCTGATAACGACAGGAAAAACCCGAATGACAGGTATATGGATTATAGTCATGCTTATCTCGATAATTGCTTTTGAGTTTTATTTTGACGGCAGACCCCGACTCAGTAAAGGAGAGATTATGGCTTACTTATTCCTCACGAATGCTTACTTATTCAAATTGATAGAATTTTTAGGAAAAGAATAAATGAAAACAAAACAATGCCCTATCTGTGGCGAGGAGATTGCCGCAGATGCCAAGAAATGCCGTTACTGCGGTGAATGGATTGAAGAGAAAATCGAGTCGTCACAACAGACATCCGAGGCAATTCCGCGTCCTAAACTCACCATCGTGGATGCAGGCGGCAAAGATGAATGCACCGGTTTTTTCAATGCCCGCTTTATCGAGCCGTTTATAAAATGGATATCTGAGTATCAGACATCGCGCAAAGCCTTCTGGCTGTCGATATTAGCTTACTATATCGTGACCCTCGGCCTCTGCGGTCTGGCGATGCTCCTCGCCGCCACGATCGAAAACGTCGGAGTCATCATAGGCGCTATTCTTCTCATTGTCTTTTCGCTATACACCATCGTGTCGTTCTTTAAACTGAGCGCCGGACGCTTGCGCGATGCCGGTTACAGTCCCTGGCTTAACCTGCTGGTGCTCATACCGGTCTTGGGGTCATTAGCTCTGATTGCCTTATGGTGTATGCCATCAAAATTCGAGCATACGCCCCGCACCATCAAGTTCGGCGTCGTTGACATCGTCATCACTGTCGCGTCAGTCGCATTCATCATCGCCGGTCCTCTTATGCTTATTGCAAATATGGCTAAATCTCTCGATTCAGATGATTATGCAGTAATTGACGAGTCTTATGACAATGAGGCCGTGGAAGAAATTATGGAAGATGGAACCGCGTATAACGACTTCAGTGATAGCGATAGCGACGAGATACCGTTATATTTTCTTGAGGGTGAACCTGATGTTAAAAGCAGTTTTGAAGGCAAGGTCGGATCTTATCCCGTCAAAATGGAACTAAGTATTTATAGCGGAGACCAGATTGCCGGCTATTACTATTATAAATCGCAAGGTAAAGACAGGCGCATATACCTTCGCGGAATACTCAAAAACGGGATGGCCAGAATTGCCGAACTTGATGATAATAATAATCAATGCGGCCTGTTTGAACTTGACGTAATGCAAGGTCATTCAGGACTCGTATCCTTCACCGGTACATACGAAAATTTCAATAGCGGACGCACATTTAACGTAGAATTATCAGGATATTAATCATGAAAACAACAGCACTCAAACTACTGACAATCGTTATGCTTTGTATCGCTTGCGTTGCCTGCGGGCCGAGCGAGCAGGAGAAGATTCTTGAAGGCCGATGGATTGGTTCGGCTACAACAACGGATGACGACGGTGATACTATGAAAATGAAACTCACCTTCGATTTCAACCGCGCGAAAGACCTGATGAAATTCAAGATGGATATGTCTATGCCCGGAGTGGGCGACATAATGACCGTGACTATGGAAGGTGACTGGATGGCAGATGAAGAGGAAATCACGATGTTTATCGACGAAAGCTCGGTCAGTGTCTCTTACGATTCAGGCCTTACCGCACTGGCCTATTCGATGGGAGTACAAGTATTCATGCTTGAACATCAATTGGAAACAGATCTGAAAAATGAAATTGGTATTTGGGACGACCTCCCCATAATCAGCCTTGACAGCGACAGGCTTGTCATAGACTTTGACGATACAAAGGTAACGCTCTATAGGCAATGACTTTGCGGGAAGCGGAAATAAAAAATTGATTGTCTCCCGACAACCAATCTAATTAACCTTAAATCTATACCATGAAAAACTGATGCAAAGTTATAGCTTTATTTTGAATCGGCAAACTTTTTATGGAAAAAATTTGTCGATTTTATATTTTTTATTGCAGAAGTCCATATCTTAACCACAAGTTGCATCATTTTGTTGATATGGACTTCTGCAATTCATGATAGAATCATTCAGTGTAGACTTCGCGGTGGAACGAAGGCTCGATGACCTCGTCGGCCGCACGGTCGGGAAAATCGCCTTCGGTCGAGATAAAGACCCAGTCGACATCGTCGGTGCGGCGCATCAGCGAGACGAAGAAAGCCTGAGACTGGGGACTGCCGACAACGATAACGCGCGAGGCGCCGGCTTCGCGGGCGGCAGTGAATGTATCTGCAAATGTTTTAAGCGTCAGGTCGTCTGTATCGTGGTCGGCAAGATCGTCGCTGTATGTCAGGACTATCGTGTTATAGCCTTCAAAAGCGTCTTTCATTGCCTCTTTATTTGTAAAATCAGCACGTGTCACGGTGAGCAGTTCGTCATTGAGCATCA
>USIN01000143.1 GCA_900554715.1 uncultured Bacteroidales bacterium | reverse complement strand
TCGGGTTTACGTAATCTAAAACCGACAGAAAACGCCGTTCTGTTCTTTCAGCTGAAATTGTTTGCAAGTTTTTAAGTCAAGGCTTTGCACAGTTGATTTTTATTTCCTAAATTTGCACTCTGAATTGTGAAATAAGTAAACAAAATAATATAAGGCAATGAAAAGAACATTTCAACCCTCTAATCGCAAAAGAGTTAACAAGCACGGTTTCCGTGAGAGAATGTCAACCCCCGATGGCCGCAAGGTTCTTGCCCGTCGCCGCGCCAAAGGCCGCGCACGTCTGACCGTCTCTGACTCTATCGCAGGAAAGTAATTATTATCCTGATTTTTGGGATAAACAGCAGGCCGGAGTTCATCATTTCGATGAGTTCCGGCCTGTTGTTTTAAGAATGTCAGGCCTATGGTCTGAATAAATGTCAGTTTTGTCAGACGAGCATGTCCTCGCGTTCGAGGACAAAATAGGCCGCGCGGTCGAATGACGGCATTTCCATGACGCGGCGCAGACGGGCACCCTGACGCAGCTTGACCGCATCGAAATAGTTGCGGGCCTCGCGTGCGTTGGCGAAATCGCGTGTCTTATTGTAGACAAGGGTGCGGAAGTATGAGCGCATGGCTTCGTCGGCTTCGGGCGTCAGAGTGAATTTGGCCTTGGCGGCGAGGTTGAGGAAGATCTGCGCGAGCTGATCGGCGTCATAGTCCTCGAAGACAATCTCTTTTGTGAATCGTGAGCGCAGACCGCTGTTGGTGTCGACCCACTGCCGGATCTCGCGCGGATAGCCCGCGGCGATGCAGATCATGCGTCCTTTGTAGTCGAGAAGTTTTGTGAGCAGTGTCGGCATGGCGTCTTTGCCGAATCCGCCGGGACCGTCGTTGAGACCGTAAGCTTCGTCGATGAAGAGAATGCCGCCGAGGGCGCGGTTGACGGTGATTTCGGTCTGTTTGGCCGTGTGTCCGACGTAGCCGGCGATGAAATCTTTGGGAACGGTCTCGATGACCTTGTTGCTCGGGAGGAGTCCGAGTGAGTGCATGATCTCGCCCATGATGCGGGCGACGGTGGTCTTGCCCGTGCCCGGATTGCCGACGAATAGATAGTGGTCGTAGACATACTGCGGCAGACGCCCCTCGATGGCGGCTCGCTCCTGCTCGACGGTGATGCTGTCGGCGAGGTCGCGCAGCGATTTTTTGACGCTGTCGAGGCCGATAAGGTCGTCGAGACGGCCGAGGCAGTCGGCGAGATCAATCTTTCGTGGCGGGGTGTAGGGTATATCGTCTTCGGTGATGAGATAGAGCTGGTCGACCGGCGCGTCGACGTCGACGCGCGAATCCTGGCGCAGACAGGTCTGGTTGAATAGGGCGATGATGTCGCGGGCGTTGGCAAAACGTTCGTCTTTCGACGTTATCATCTCGTCTATTTTCAGTTTGAGACGTTCGACCGCGCCGGGGGTAAGTGTATAGCCGCGGCGCTCGGCCTGCTGCATGTAAATCTCAAAAAGTTGCTCTGCGTTGTAGTCGGGGATGTCGATGTAGGTTGTGAAACGGCTTTTGAGACCGGGATTGGCGTTGTTGACAAACTCTTCGATGAGGTTTTTGTAGCCGGCGATGACGGTGATGAATTTGCCGGCGTCGTTGACCATGCGCGTCATCAGAGCCTCGACGGCCTGAGCGCCTATGTTGTCGCGTCCGCCCGGGTCGAGAGGCATAAGGTTGTATGCTTCGTCGATGAAGAGGACACCGCCGAGGGCTTCGTCGACGGCCTTGTCCATATTGACGGCGGCCGAATTCGAATAGCTGTCAAGCAGGGTCTTGCGCTCGCGGAAGACTACTTTGTCGGTCGGCAGGATGCCCATTGCCTTGAAGACGCGTCCGAGGCGCTTGGCGACTTCGGTCTTGCCGGTGCCCGGATTGCCTGTCAGGGCGATGTGGACGGTCGGTATCTCGGTCGAGCCGGGACGTGCGGCGGCGCGGCGGCGGTCTTTTATCATCTTGTTGGCGAGGGCGCGCAGCTGGCTGCGGACGCTATCCATGCCGATAAGGCCGTCGAGCGGTGCGAGAATCTCGTCAGCCGTCGTGGGTGCCGATGTCGCGCCGGCGTCGATGTCGTCGAGGGTGAGGACGGTGTCTTCGGCGCCGGCCTTTCCTTGTGCCGAAAGACGTGCGGCATGGCGCGAAATGGCGGTGGTGAGGACGTTGCGCACCTCGCGGGCGTTGCCAAACTGCGACGTGCGTGTCTGATACATGCGGGTGAAGACGTTGATGAGCCTGGCGTCGGTCTCGGGGTCGACGGTGAAGCGTTCGGGCGTCGAGGCGAGCATGCGGCGGAAGATTTCGGTGAGTTCCTCGGGTTTGTAGTCGCGGAAGTAAACCTTGTTGTTGATGCGTGAGGCTATGCCGTCGTTGACAGCCGCGAGCTCGCCCATTTCCTTGGTGTAACCGGCCATGATGAGCACGAACTCGCCTCGGCGGTTTTCTGTATATGTCAGCAGGCTCTCGATGGCTTCGAGGCCGAATGTATCACTTTTGTCGCGGCAGAGGCGGTATGCCTCGTCGATGAAGAGTACGCCGCCGATGGCACGCTCGACAGCGGCCTTGACCAGCTGGGGTGTCTCGCCGACATATTTGCTGACGAGATTGTCGCGGGAGACCTCGACGAGCTGGCCGACGGGCAGTGCGCCGAGCGATTTGAGGGCGTCGGCGAAGATTCGGGCGACTGTGGTCTTGCCCGTGCCCGGATTGCCGAGGAACTGATAGTGGGAGTCGATGAGCGGAGTCCTGGGGTCGGCCGTACCGGCTTCGATGGCACGGCGCCGCTGGTCGACGCGGGCGGCGATGGTGCGGACGGTCTCTTTTATCTCGTCGATGCCGACATAGTTGTCAAATTCGGCGATAACTTGTTCGAATGTCTTGGCGATGAATTCCTTGCCGGGGACTTCGTCAGGGCCGACTGTGGTGTCGTCGCCGGGAAAGGCTGTGTGTTCGACCGATATCTCGGAGGCTTTGCGGGCGGCGAGGTGTCCGTTGTCGGCGGTCGATTTGGAGTCGCGCCGCGCGTCGGTGAACACGCGCTCGAGTTTCTCGCGGGCCTCTGTCTCGAGAGTGAGGCCGAAACGGCTAAGAAGCACCGCTTCGCAGATGTCGGCCATCTCGGCGATTGTGTAAGGCTCGAGGTGGAAGACAAACGGGAAATAACGGCCGACGTTGGTGTTGCTGCGCATGAAATCGGCCATGTCGGTCAGGCCGGTGAGTATGACGACAGGGCTGTCGGGGTTGCCGTACCATCGCGAGAGACGGGAGAAGAGCGGGTCGAGAGGCGAAACGCCGGCTCCATACTGACGCCCTGTGAGTTTGCCTATGTTCTCGATGATGAGAACGCCGTCTTTGATGGCGTCGGTGTTCTTGTCAATTTCCTTGGCCCACTGCTCGTAGTCGGCGGCGTCGACAGTGACGGGCGGTCGCTGGGATGTGACGCCTGCGTCGGCCAGCAGTCGTGCTATCGTATTGGCGAGCATTGATTTGCCTGTGCCGGGCGCGCCGGTGATGAAGAAATTCATTTCGAGGCGCATCTTCACTTTGGTGGCCTCGGCGCGGTTTTTTATCGCTACGGCTTTGTCGTAGATGTCAGAGAGACAGTCTTTGACGCGGACGAGACCTTTGACACTGTCGAGAATCGACTGCTTGGATGTTACGGCAAGAGCGTTGCCACAATGTTTGCAGTATCGTGCTTCGGGGCGGTTGGCGCTCCCGCAGCGGGTGCATTTGTTGTCGGTATTCACGGTTTTTTAGAGAATTGGAAGAAGAGCGAGCGCCCTGTCGTGGGATTGATGTATTTGCCTGTCATATAGCTGTTGCCGGTAGTGAGGGTGGCGTCGTAATGGCCGCCGACGGCTCCGGTCGAGGAGATGACGGTCATGGTGACGCCTCCGTCAGCCGTCGGTTTGACGGTGGCTGTCTGACGCAGCGGGTTAGAGTAGGAGATGGTGATTTTAGCGCGCGTGACGCCGTCGGCTGACGAGACGGTCATCGTAGCGCCGACGCCGTCGAAAGTGCCTGTCCACGAGCCGTCGAGAACCGAAGTGACTACTTCTGCGACTTCATCTGTCTGATTCGAGGCGGCAGCGCTGCGGCTGTCGAGAAGCGTCGGCGTGACAAAGATGTTGAAGGCCACGGTTGCGGCTGACAGTACGAGGAGTACTGCGCCGCAGCGTAGCATCTTCTTGATTTTCGAGCGGGCCTCGTTGGTGCTGCTGTGAAGCATGTCGAGCAGATAGCCCGGCTGAGTGTTTTTGAAGATTTTTGATGTCGTGCCGAAAGCCTCGCCGATGAGTCTGAGGCGGACGGTGTCGTTCATCGATGCCGCCGACACGCCGGCCATGGCTTTTTTCTTGGTCGAAATGAAGATGTCGCGGCCGAAATACCAGATGGCAATCGCGAGCAGGGCCGCCAGCAGCCACGGAGCGAGTACGACGAGAAACTTGAAGACAAAGACGGTGAGGCCGTAGATTATGAGTCCGACGATGCCTGCGCCGATCAGACTGGGACGCGACGAAGCCATGCTTGCAAGACCGCCGATGACACCGAGAGCGATGCCGGCATAGTGGCCTGAGGCCTCGATGAGCGGACGCAGTGCGCGGCTTATGTCGCTGAAACCGGTGACGAGCAGTATGACAAAGGTGGCGAGCATGGGAATGAAACACAGTAGCACTGTGAGCCACTGTATCGTGTGGATATTCTTCCACGCCCGTTTCTCGTCGGCGATGGCGGCGTTGAGTGTTTTGGCGAGCTTCGACGAGCGGCTGATATAGTTGCAGTCGGGCAGGTGCTTGACGAGATAGTCATAGTAGTCGCCCGTGAGGTCGGAGTATGAGCGGCGCTTGTAGTCGGCCGACGGATTTTCCTGAAAGAATCCGGTCAGCCAGTCGGCCAGACGCTGTTTCTCGAAACTCAGGACCGATGACTGACAGCTGTCGACATCGGCGAGACTCAGCAGCTTGCGTCCGTGACCATGCGCGGGATAGTAGGGACATGAGCCTCCCCAGCCGCGGATGACCTTGTATGTGGCGATGTCATCGTTATATGGGCCAATCTTGCCGGCATTGTCGGTCGATGTGAGGTTCTTGCAGTAGCGTACCCAGCTGATCTGGCGGTCATATTTGCCTTTTGACTCGAGGTAGCGGTAGAGGCGTGAGCCGTCGAAGGCATTGTGTCCCAGCTGTTCGGTGAGCTTCAGGCCGAGAGTAGAGAGTCCGGC
>USIN01000142.1 GCA_900554715.1 uncultured Bacteroidales bacterium | reverse complement strand
TATTGCCCGAACCGGGATAGCCGTCAAGGAAGTCATCGTTTTTGCCGGCATTCTCACCGTAACGCCAGACAAAGAAGTCGCCGTTGCAGCCGGCGATATACTGGGTGTTTTCATTTGTGTGGAAGGCGGCCATATTGGGCACAGACTCTGTGATGCAGCACGAGTCATTGCCGAGCGCCACTTTCATTTCGGCGGGTCTTGTGCCGTCGAAAGCAGTGTGCCGTTCGTCTGTCTTGTCGAGAATCACGGTGTAGGCCTGGAAAAAACGCTTTCCGTCGGGCGTCGTAAATTTGTAGTGGGTGTACTCGACCGCCGGGCCGATATAATACGACTCAAGAGTATCCACGTTATACGTGGTACCGTGAATTACCTCCTGATGACCTGCCGAGGCTCCTAAAACCGAGCCTCCGACAAGCATCGCCATTAAAAGTTGTTTCATAAAATAAATTGTTTTGTTTATTGAATTTGGTTTTTATAGGATAATCTTCTGTGTATTCAGTCTGCCGGTCGCGGTAACGGCGCCGACAAGATATATGCCGCGGTGTGCGGGCGCGGCAACAGTATTGCCGTATGCCTGAGAGACAACACGTCCGCTGAGGTCGTATACGGTCATGGCGGCAACTGCCTCATCGGCAATGATCATGCCGTTTTCAATTCTGATATTCAAGACACCGGCGTCGGCATCGACAGCTATATCCTCGACACCGTCGACCGGAGCGTTGTTATAGACAGCCTCGAGGCGGTTGATGTCGATATGATAGTCTCCCCGACCGTCACCAGGCTCTATGGTCATGGTCTTGAACGTGATGGGATAGATTGCGATATCGTTGGTATCGAAATATTCGCTTAAGTCAAAGACAACCGTCTGTTTGTCGGCTGAAGCGGCCACAGCGCCGTAGTTCATGACGACCTCGCGTCCGTTGGCAGGCTCGACAGTCATCTTGAAAGCCTTGATTGTGTGCGCGCCGGTGGTGAGATCGACCTCAAGCGCATCGGGAAGGCTCCATACCTGCTGTTTTCTCGAAAGCACCACTCTCGGCGCGCGGGCGTTTGACACAGTGAAGTCTACACCCAGACCGCCGGTCGCAAGCGCCGATATCGTTGCAACAGACACACCGCTTTTGAGCGCTGACCATTCAGATGCGTCGGTGCTTTCGGTCAGTGGCATACGGCGTGAAACGGGTTTTTCGACTGTCAGTCTGAGCGTCAGCTCGCTTTCGTCACGGCGTCCGGTGACTGTCACGCTGCCGTTTTCGAGGCCGCTGACTACGCCGCGGTCGTCGACTGTGGCTATCGCCGCGTCAGACACCGACCACGAGAAAGCAGCCGGAGCGACCTTCAGATATTCAGTGCCGACAAGGCTCTGCAGCTCGATTGGCCACGAACGGTAACCGTCGATGAGTACATCGGTCAGACGCAGTTCGGTGGGCATGTCATTGACAACCTTGACCGCGATGTCGGCGCTCATATCGCCCAGCACGGCTTTGAGCGCATGCATGCCTGTGCCTGCGGCCTCGAGCGTGACACCATCGATTATAGTGCCGAGGGCGGGAGCCGCTTCAAGTGTAAAGCCCTTGACGTTTGTGTCGACAAGACGGCCATATTTGTTATATCCGTAGATTACAGGAGTGTATGAGCCGTAAAGCGGCAGCAGCACATGGGGGTCGGCGAATCTTATTGATGCCACGGTGCGGTCGTCGGGAGCGTTGATGGCGACGTAGACGGCGTTGGCAATCGTGCGTTCCGAGCCGTCGCGCGGCACGTTGGTTGTGCCGAAAGCCTCGGTGTAGAATGTCGTCGAGCCGCCGCCGTCAAGATCGAGCGCGTCATAACAGCCGAGACTGCGCATAACGTCGGCAGCCTCATAGTAGCTGACGCCCGAAGAATATCCCGGATGGTCGACAACGGCAAACACAGCTTTCGACCGGTCCTGACTGTAACCGGCGAGAGAGCGCGAGTAAAGTGCGCCGGGAGAATTGATCCAGCGTATGGCCTCGGTTGTGACGACACCTTCCTTGAGAATGCGCACATCGCCGCCCACCATTTCACGGACATCGGGCTTGAGGCCGCCGAAAGCAGGGAGCGACAGCTCGGTGGTGTGCATTATGACATCTCCGGCTTTGAGGCCGTCGATAAAATCGTTTTTGAAATCTTTGCCGCACGAAATGACGATGCCGTTGGCAGGCACTGCGAGGTTACCGCCTGTGTGCCATTCGCCCTTGACGACAAATTTCATGGGTTTGTTCATCGCCCACACCTCGCCTTCGGCAAGCTCGGCGGCTATCTCACGACCGCCGGCCATGGTTTTGGTGAATTTGCCTACATGAGAGTTGTAGACGACAAGACGGTCGGTGTCGACCTGGTCTATGGTCCATCCGATGAAACCGCGAGGCATGTTGACAGCCCATGCGTTGACGGTCTTCGAGCCGTCTTCGCTGCTGACGATATAGCGGAAGTCGGTGGCGTCGATCCACATGCCGTCGGGGCCGACCATAAAGGCGTTCTCGCGCGAGTTATAGTCGAGCAGGTCGGTGTTGGCGAGCTTGCCGCCGATGACACAGGCGGCGTTGGGATAGCCGTTGATGCCGTCGCCGTTCGATCCGTCGCCGCGCATGCAGAAGAAGTCGCCGTTGACGCCGGCGAGTATCTGGGTGTGGTCATTGGTGTTGCGTTTTGCCATCGCCGAGACTGTCTCGCGGGTGTTGAGTGAGTCGTTGCCGAGCACGACCTTGATTTCGACAGGCGATCCGGCGGCATCGCCGAGAAGCGTGCGGTCGTTTTTATCGTAGGTAACGGCATAGACATGGAAGACACGGCCGCCCGACGTATAGCTCAGATGACTGTGGGTGACGCCGGGACCCATATAATAGTGCTGGAGAGTGTCGACTCTGAACTCC
Source organism: uncultured Bacteroidales bacterium (assembly GCA_900554715.1). Classification (GTDB taxonomy): domain Bacteria; phylum Bacteroidota; class Bacteroidia; order Bacteroidales; family Muribaculaceae; genus CAG-873. Next base: position 2,352 of record USIN01000142.1, on the reverse strand, counting down.
GTGCCATAGATATTATGGACGGCAGAGGCCGACGCGGTCAGTGCCGCGCCGGCTGCCAATGACAGTATGATATTTTTTTTCATCGGTTTTAAGATATTTAAGGTTAAATGATTGCTTTATCGATAAATTGTGAAATGATAAATCAGCGACGGCCTTTGCCCTGACGCTGCTGTTGCTGACGCAGAGCGGCCTGCTGCTGGCGCTGGGCCTCTTCGAGACGGGCCATGAAACCGCTTTTCTTGCGGGGTTTCTTGGCGTTTGCGAGCATGTCGGCGCGGACTTTCTTCTCGTCGATGAGACGGCGGAAGATCCAGGTCTGTATGATGGTGATGAAGAGCGAGAGCAGATAGTAGTAGCTCAGGCCCGAGGCATAGTCGTTGAAGAAGAAGAGGAACATCAGCGGCATCAGATACATCATCCACTTCATGCCGGGCATGTTGTTGCCGCCGGGCTGATTCTGCATGTTGATGCGGGTATAGATGATATTGACAACTGTCATCAGCAGACAGAAGAGGCTGACTTTATCGCCGTAGAAGGGTATCGAGAACGGCAGGGTGAAGATGACGTCGGGAGCCGAGAGGTCTTTGGCCCACAGGAAAGGCTCGCCGCGAAGCTCGATGGCCGAGGGGAAGAACGAGAACATGGCGATGAGCACAGGCATCTGCAGCAACAGCGGCAGACAGCCCGAGAAGGGGCTCGCGCCGGCGCGGCTGTAGAGCGCCATCGTCTCCTGCTGGCGTTTCATGGCGTTTTCCTGACCGGGATATTTGTCGTTGATTTCCTTGATTTCGGGAGCGAGAACCCTCATCTTGGCCTGCGACTTGAAGCTCTTGAAGGTGAAGGGGAATAGTATCAGCTTTATGAATATCGTCAGCAGCAGAATGATTATGCCGTAATTCGAGATAAACGAACCGAGGAATGTAAAGACAGGGATGACAATCAGCTGATTGATCCAACGGAAGAGACCCCAGCCGAGAGGCACGAGACGCGTGAGCGACAGACCCTCGTCTGTGTCGAGGGTGTCGTCGATGCTCGACAGCAGCGGATAATCATTGGGGCCGAAATAGAAATCAAAGGCGAGCTGAGTGCCGTCGGCGTTGCTGTAGGGAAGCACCGACGCCATTGTCATGTCTTTGAGATAGAGATTGTCTTTGATGTCGACCGACGTGAGATGTGCCGACGTGAAGTTGTCGCGGGCGATGATGACGCTCGAGAAGAACTGGTTTTTGAATGCGACCCATTTGATGCGGCCTTTGGGCTCTTCGCTGTCGTCGCCGGTCGAGCTGAGCTCGTCGGGACCCTCGCCTATACATTTATATAATATAGCACTGTTGCGTTCCTCGAAGGTGCGGCCTTTTTCGTTGCGGGCCATTTTCTGATGCCAGTTGAAGGCGATGTCGGCCGTGCTCGGCGGCAGTATGGCATTCATGCCCTGCTGGACAAGCTCCATCGAGACGAGATATTTCTCCGAATGGACACGGTAACGTATTCCCCACATGGCACCGTTGCCGAGATCGAGCGACATGAGTATAGTCGAATCGTTTTCGACCGTCGGCGTGAAGACAAATTCACGTGTGTCGATGCGCTGGTCCTCGGTGTTGAAGGCGAAGCCGTAGCCGTCGGTTGCCGGGGTGAACAGTCTGACAGGTGTCGGGGGCTCGGTCAGCTCGGTGTTATAGTTTTTCAGCTCGACCTGCGAAATCATGCCGCCACGGCTCGAGAATGTGATTTTGACGAGATCGTTCTCGATTGTCTTCTCGACGTTCTCGCCAGAGAGATGGCGGGCGAAGCTTTTGTATTTCTGTGCGTCGGCGACGACTTTTCTCACAGCCTTGACTGCTGCCGAACGTGTCTCGGGCGTCAGAGCGCTGCCGAGAGTGGCGAGGTCGGCGATTGTGACATCGGCCGAGCCGGTCCTCACGATGCCGTCGACACCCGTGCTGTCGGCGCTGACGGCTACAGAGCCGTTGTCGAGTGTATATCTGCCGTTGCCATCGGCTGCACCGATTGTTCTGACAACAGCGGCGAGCTGCGACATGTCGGCGGCGCCGAGGGTGTCGGTGACGGTTATGGCTGCGTTACTGTCATCGGCTGCGGCTGCGGCGCGTTCCTGTTCGGCTCGACGGGCGGCAAGCTCTTCTTCTGAGGGTTTGTTAAGATACATAAACCCGAAGATACAGCCGGCCATCAGCAACAGTCCGAGTAGCGTGTTCTTATCCATTGGTGTTGTGGTGTAATTGAAATTATGATGCGGTGATGATTATGACTTCTTTTCTTTCTTATAGGCGATTGCAGCGTTGATGAAACTGCGGAAGATGGGATTGGGCGACAGCACCGTGCTCGAGTATTCGG
>USIN01000141.1 GCA_900554715.1 uncultured Bacteroidales bacterium | reverse complement strand
TATATCGCGAAAATATCTTAACTTTGCAGTCAAAACTAAACTGTCACACATTAAACTAACATCATGGACCGTGAAGTAAGAGTAAGATTCGCTCCCTCGCCCACAGGGCCTTTACATATCGGAGGCGTCAGAACAGCTCTCTACAACTATCTTTTCGCACGCCGCAACAACGGCAAAATGATTCTCCGCATCGAAGACACCGACTCACAGCGTTTTGTGCCGGGTGCCGAAGACTACATCAACGAAGCCCTCGGCTGGCTGGGCATCAAGATTGACGAAGGTGTCAGAGAGGGAGGCCCCTACGGCCCTTACAAGCAGAGCGAGCGCCGCGACATCTACCGCGAGCATGTCAAGATGCTGCTCGACAACGGCAAAGCATATATCGCGTTTGACACTCCCGCCGAACTCGAGGCCAAGCGCAACGAGATTCAGAATTTCCAGTATGACGCCTCGACGCGTCTGTCGATGCGCAACTCGCTGTCAATGCCTGCCGACGAGGTCAAACGCCTCATCGACGAGGGCACACAGTATGTGGTGCGCTTCAAGATCGAACCGGGACGCAACGTAGAGGTCAACGACCTCATCCGCGGCAAAGTCGTCATCAAAAGCGACATCCTTGACGACAAAGTGCTCTACAAAAGCGCCGACGACCTGCCGACCTATCATCTGGCAAACATCGTCGACGACCATCTGATGAAAATCTCGCATGTCATCCGTGGCGAAGAGTGGCTACCCTCGGCTCCGCTCCATGTGCTGCTCTACGAGGCGTTCGGCTGGGCACACACAATGCCCGAGTTTGTTCACCTGCCCCTACTGCTCAAGCCCGACGGCAAAGGCAAACTCAGCAAACGCGACGGCGACCGCCTCGGCTTCCCTGTCTTCCCACTCGAGTGGCATGACCCAGCCAGCGGCAACATCTCGAGCGGCTACCGCGAAAGCGGCTATCTGCCCGAGGCCGTCGTCAACTTCCTCGCCCTTCTGGGCTGGAATCCCGGCGACGACACTGAGGTGATGTCAATCGACGAGCTCATAGCTAAATTCTCATTCGAGCACTGCTCGAAGGCCGGTGCCAAATTCGCATACGAAAAAGGCAAATGGTTTAACCACACATACCTCCAGCAACTCGACGACCGCGCGCTTGCCGAGCTGTTCATTCCCGTGTTAAAGGAACACGGCGTCAACCCCGACGACTTCGGCATCGACTATATCACCCGCGCCGTTGCCATGGTCAAGAGCCGCATCAATTTTGTCAAAGACCTCTGGGAGCACGCCGGATTCTTCTTCGTCGACCCCGAGAGCTACGACCCCAAGGCCGTCAAAAAACGCTGGTCGGAAGACACGCCGCGCATCATGAACGAGCTCATCGCCCAGCTCGAGGCACTGCCCGACTTCTCGGCCAAGCCCTCGGAGGAAGTCATTCTGAAATGGATCACCGACAACGGCTACCACATGGGCAACGTCATGAACGCTTTCCGTCTGGCAGTCGTCGGTGAATGCAAAGGCCCCCACATGTTCGAGATCACCGAGCTGATGGGACGAGAAAACAATCGAACGCATCAAAAAGGCCATCGAGAACATAAAGCCTGATGAACCCGCTATATAATGCCGGCATCCATTGTCTAAGCATAGGCGCTCGTCTGGCATCGCTGAAGTCAGACAAGATAGCCCGTATGCTCAAAGGCCAGCAGGTGACAGCCGGGACACTCGCGCAAAAACGCGCCGAAGTGGCTCCGGGCGGCTTCGACATCTGGTTTCACGTGGCCTCCCTCGGCGAATTCGAGCAGGCGCGTCCGATGATAGAACGAATCAGGGCGACACAGCCTGATAAAAAAATACTGTTGTCGTTCTTCTCGCCGTCGGGCTACGAGGTCAGGCACAACTACGACAAAGTCGACGCAGTCTGCTACCTGCCGTTCGACACGCCGCGGCGTGTGAAGCGTTTCATCGCCGACGCGGCTCCCAAAATGGCGATTTTCGTAAAATATGAATTCTGGGGCAATTATCTCACTACCCTGAAACAGGGCGGCATACCGGTCTACATCATCTCGGCTATTTTCCGTCCGGGACAAAGATTTTTCAAGCCCTGGGGCAGTACTTTCAGGAAGATGCTGTCGTGCTACGAACACATTTTCGTTCAGGACGACGCCTCGAAGAAACTCCTTGCCGGCATAGGCCTCGACAACGTCACGGCCGCGGGAGACACCCGTTTTGACCGCGTCAGCGACATCGTAGCCCACGCCAAAGACGTTGACGAAGTCGCGGCAATGACAAACCAGTCGGCCTTCACTCTGATTGCCGGCAGCAGCTGGCCTGCCGACGAAGAGCTGTATATCCCTTGGCTGCACAGTCATCCCGACGTCAAGGCCGTGATAGCGCCACATGAATTCGACAGACACCGCGTCGAAGAACTCGCTGAACGCCTGGGCCGCGACAACACCGTCATCCTCTCGGAGCTACGCGCCAAAGGCGAAACGGCGCCCGACGCAAGATATATCATCATCGACTGTTTCGGACTGTTGAGCAGCATCTACCGTTACGGCGACGTTGCCGTCATCGGCGGCGGATTCGGCAACGGCATCCACAACCTCAACGAGGCGGCGGTCTACGATATGCCGGTCATATTCGGGCCAAACCATCATAAATTCAAGGAAGCGAGCGACCTGCTCGCCTGCGGAGGCGGTTTCTGTTATGACAGCGCCGACGGTTTCAGCACCGCAATAGAGCCGCTATACAATACTAAAAAACGCCTCGACAAAGCCGGCAAAGCCGCCGGCGACTATATCAGGCACAGCCTCGGAGCCACCGACAAAATTTACAACTTCATATTCAAAAACCATGATTAAAGCCGCTATCATGGGCGGCTCAGGTTGCCGCGCAGGTGAACTTGTCCGCCTCATCATCAACCACCCCGACGTCAACCTGTTGTGGGCCTACAGTCTCTCTCACGCCGGTGCGGCCATCAGCGACATACACCGAGGCCTCGTCGGCGAGTGCGACATGTCCTTCACCGACAAGGCCGACCTCGACGGTGTAGACGTGCTCTTCAGCTGTCTGCCCCAGGGCAAGCTCCGTGAATTCCTCGACGGCAGAGAAATAAGCGAGAGCCTGCGCGTCATCGACATCACGGGTGACTTCCGCCACGACGGTGCCGACAGCGGCTTCACCTACGGTCTTCCCGAACTCAACCGCAAAGCTCTGGTAAGAGGCGCGACCAAAGCGTCGACCCCATCGCCGGCAGTCCACGCGGCTGCATTAGGGCTGCTGCCGCTCGCCAAAAACCTGCTGTTAAACTCGCCAATCGAAATCACAGGCGTGACAGCTTCGACCGACAGTTCGCTCGGCAACAACTTTGTCAACGAAATTTCAGACGCGATGGCAGCCCTGCAGGCCAGTTTCAACGCACCCGTCACCGTCGAAATAAAGCGCGGAGGCTTCGCCCGCGGCACAGCTGTCACGATAAAGACCACGACAACGATGTCGACAGACAGCATACGCCGTCTTTTCGAGGACTTCTACGACGACCATAATTTTACATTTATAGTCGACCGTCCCGTCGACATACTCGACGTAGCCAACACAAACAAAGCCCTCATCTATATCGACAAGGACGGCGACACGCTGACAATCAGCGCTGTCATCGACAATATCGTCAAAGGCTCGTCGGGCAACGCCATACACTGCATGAATCTGCTCTTCGGCCTTCACGAACGCACAGGCCTCTGCCTCAAGGCTTCGGCCTACTGACCTTCGGCCACAAGCGCTGAGATTCGGGCAAGTTTAGCGTCCCGCATCACCACTTTCATTTCAGAATCAAGGACATACAGTGTCGGTATCAGGCGGACGCTGTAAAGCTGTTCATCTTCGATGCAATTATCTTTGGCCGCAAATTCCCGTATCGGGCCGTCAAGCGGCACGGCCGAGGCATTATCGCTCCACGCGCCGTCGGCGATAACGGCTATCAGCTGCAGGCGGCCGGCAGCCACAGCCTTGGCTACCGCAGGGTCGTCACCCATAGCCGACGATATGTCGTGACACTCGCTGCAGAAGGGGTTATAGAACATCAGCACAGTCAGCGGAGCACCTGCAATCTCGTGCGACAGCGTCGTCTCACTGCCGTCCTTAGCCACAAGGCCGAAATCGGCGGCGGTCTCGCCCACCCTGTTTTTATTTATCTCCTCGAGTTGATATTCATATCGCAGCCGCATGCCGTCGTCAAGGCCGTCAGACTTTATGAAACTGTTGAGATAGAAACGGTAATAGTCATCATTGTGCATCGGCGAAACGACGTCATAGAGATATATTTCGGCAATCTCACGCAGACCGGCGGCAGCAATGCTATCGGCCTCTGATGCTTTCACGAGCCTGTCGACAGCACTCTGAAGCCGCGCTGTCGAATCATTGACGACGGGAAAAAGCGACGTATAGTCGGCGAAACTCTGCTCGATGAGCCGCGCGTCGCGAGACACGACTGTGTCTGAGAAATCAAGTCCGTCCCAGAAGTGGTCGATAATATATATGGCTCTGTCAGCCGGTTTTGTCAGTGTCGGGGGCACGACCGGCAGCGGCAACTGTCCGACGGCAACGCATACGGCACCGGCGACAAGCGATAAAAGCAATGGAAGTCGTTTCATGACTGAATAAAACAAAACGCGCGGCCGCCGATGTCATGCATCCGCCGGTCGCGCGTCTGGATTGTTGTTCTTATTAAGAATTAAGCCTTGCCGGCGCTGCCGAGAACGTTTACGATTTTGTGTTTGTAAAGTTTCTCCATGTTGTCGCGGGCCGGGCCGAGATATTTGCGGGGGTCGAATTCAGCTGGTTTTTCTGCGAAAACGCGACGGACAGCAGCTGTCATGGCAAGACGGCTGTCAGAGTCGATGTTGATTTTGCAGACAGCGCTTTTGGCTGCTTTGCGGAGCTGTTCTTCGGGGATGCCGATAGCGTCGGGAAGTTTACCGCCGAACATGTTGATTGTGTCGACTTCTTCCTGGGGAACTGAAGATGAGCCGTGAAGCACGATGGGGAAGCCGGGGAGTTTCTCCATGACTGCATCGAGAACGTCGAATGCCAGGGGCGGGGGAACGAGTTTGCCCTCGGCGTTGCGTGTGCACTGCTCGGGAGTGAACTTGTATGCGCCGTGCGATGTACCGATTGAGATAGCCAGCGAGTCGCAGCCTGTGCGGGTAGCGAAGTCGATAACCTCTTCGGGGTCGGTGTAGGTGTGGTGGTCAGCGGAAACTTCGTCCTCAA
>USIN01000140.1 GCA_900554715.1 uncultured Bacteroidales bacterium | reverse complement strand
TGTAACATGGCAATTGCCGCAAGTGAGCCGCGTAGCGGCGGCACTGACTTAAAGCGCGGCCTCGCTCTCCTCCTCGACGCCGAGTTTACGGCCATTTTTAATCTTTTAACAAATTTTAGCAATCGGGGGGGTAATTTGACCCTTTTTGCTTACTTTTGCTGAATATATATGCTATGTCTTTAGCCAAAGCCTTTCCGAGGCATCTGCAGAACCGAAAGTCAGCAGAAACAAGACATCTTGGAGGCTAAAGCCGTTGCATCTTCAGTAACATTTTCTGACACGGGGGCGACGTGATGTCGCTCCCGTGTTATTTAAAAAAAATTGAGGTTGCGCCAAAACACAACCTCATAAGAATTAATATTTTGCCGGTATTATTTCACAATCGCTTTGACCGTCGCGGCAACGCCGTCCGCAGCCGTGAGGCGCACGAGGTAGAATCCCGGCGCACAGTTGACCGCAAAGCTCTGACCGGCCGTCACGTCACCTTCGGAGATAAGAGCGACCTCTGCGCCCGAAGCATTGACGAGAGTGAGACGCGCTCCGTTCATAGCCGAACCGGCAGTCACTCTGACGACACCGGCCTCGTCGGTGATGACGTCAAGCAGAGAAGCCTCGCCGCTCGCGATGTCATCGACTCCGGCCGACTCGGCACGGTATACAAACGATATAGGCTCGCTGTAGCTCGTATTTTTCACACCGTCCTCGGTTGAATATCCGGCGCACACGCGGGCATAATATGTCTCACCGTCGACAAGAGCCTTGCCCGAAATCCTGATTTCAGACGCAGCCTTAGAGTCTGTCCATGTCTCTTTAGACAGATTGGCGGCTATATAGCTGACCCTGCCGGCAAAAGAGGTCGTCGCACACACTTCGAGGCGGAGACTCTTCGGTCCGTCGATGCGCTTGATCGAGATAGACTCATCGCTGTGGAGATTGCCGCCGGCGACAGGATATTCAATCTGAGGCACGACCATCTCCGTCGCAGCCGTTGTAAACGACACCACGGGCGAGACACGGTCGAGACCGTTATGTGTATACAGCGCGCGGGCAAAATACGTCGTATTGCCGCCGAGCAGATAGCGGGGCACAGATACCTTGCCGCGGCCTTCAGCAGAGAATACGATTGACTTCACATCAAACTCATCGTTTTCGGATATTTCTACAGTCATATCACGGTCTGCCACCGATACTATGATTTCCGGTGCAAGAGAGACGTCAGTGGCGAGGTTGGCAGGCGAAGTGATGATGAGATTTCTGACAACAAACGGCTCGACAGCCGACACGCCGTCGTTATAATTGTTGCCGCAGGCCCTGACGCGCCAGTAGATTGTTTCACCCACAGGCAGCATCTCGAGATTGTCAGACAGGTAAGTCGTGCCGTTGACGGGGCGTGTGGCTATAAGGTCTTTCATCCCGGCGTCGCGGGCCACCTCGACGATATAACTTGTCGCGCCTTCGACAGCGTTCCATGTGAAATCGAAAGGCGATTCGGCCACCTCATTGTTACGGGGCGAGACAATGACTGGTGCGGCGAGATCTTTCATCGCACGGCCGAGGAAAACAGGCGAGTACTCATAACCATAGCGGTCGAGCACACACACGGCGTAGTTGTAGCCCGACAGATATCTGTCTTCGACGACAAACTCTGTGGCATAGCTCGTGCCGAGCAGATATTCGGCCTCACGGTCAAAATTCTCGACCGGAACCGACGTCGGCACGGCATAGACCGTGTATTTTACATTATCATAGCCATCCCAGAGCAGCTTGTTGCCGTCGCGGGTGAAATTTTTGATAGCGCCGGGATTGTTGCCCGCATGCCATGTCATAGCCGGCAGAAGCGCGGGATTGCCGAACACCGTCGTTTTGAGATAGTGGGCAAACAACGGCGCGGACGCATAGAGATACTTGGCCGAATAGAATATTGAGCCGGGAGCGTCGTTGAGCGTCGACTCGCGGTTGTAACGCACTTCGTTGGCATATTCGGCGAAAGTCGTGCTGTTCGGGCCACTTGCGAGAGGCTGGGCCGCACCGAGCATCGCCTCCATATCAGACATGCCCGGCATCTTGCTCGACGCTGTCAGCGACGATATTGAATGAGAACTGTAGAAGTGGCGGTTCCATTTATTGGCGACCATACTCCACCACGAAGCAGCCTTGGCATAATCGGTCGAATGCCCTATCGTCCAGTAAATCTGGGGCGAGATAAAATCGAGCGATTGCTGCGACACCCATGCGACAGGATCAGAGTAGATGCTTGTATACTGCCAGTCGCTGCCAGTCGGGCAAGACGGGATGCCATATTGCTTGGCGACAGCCGAGCTTGTACAGGCGATGCCGGCCGGCGACACGCCGAAGCGTACCCACGGTTTGGCAGTCTTGATTGTTTTGTAGACAGCGGCTACCATGCGGTTGACATTGTCACGGCGCCAGTCGGCGAGCGCCAGAGTGCCCCCGTTGCTCTTATAGGCGTTATAGAGGTCGGCGTCAGCCGAAGCGGGCGTACCGCTCAGATAGAAATAATCGTCGAAAAGCACACCGTCGACGTCATAATTCTCGACAATTTCCTTGATGACGTCACATATGCGCTGGGTCACCTCGGGCTTGCCGGGATTGAGAATCGACGCCGTCGAGCCGTTGGTCGTGACATCCATTATCCAGTCGGGATGACTGTCACGGTAGTTGAGAGGCGTATTGTCCCACTGATGGGCCACCGATTCAAAACGGTAGGGGTTGAGCCAGGCATGGCATTCGAGACCTCGTTTGTGACACTCCTCGACAACAAAAGCCAGCGGGTCCCAGCCCGGGTCAAGACCGCGCTCAGAGACGAGGTCGCTCGACCACGGCTCGTAGCTCGACTTATACATCGCGTCACAACGCGAACGCACCTGGAAATTGACAGCATTGAGATTATTCACCGCCATCGAGTCGAGCAGCCGCGTCATATCTTTTTTCTGACGGCTTATCTGACTCTCGTTGCCAGTCGACGACACCGTGTTCTGAGGCCAGTCGAGGCGCCAGACCGTAGCCACCCATGCCGAGCGCATCTCGCGCTTGACAGGCGCATCTGCAGCCGGAGCCGATATCGAAGCCGCCGTCAGACCGGCAGCACACACGACAGCCAGAGCCGCCTTAAAAAAACTACTGTTTCTCATGAAATAAATCTCTTAACAAATTTTAAGTTTTAACAATTGGTTTTAAATCTTTTACAAAAGTACGCCTTTAATTTCATTCAAGCAAACTATTCAGCCGCAGAACTGAAAAATTTATTATTTTTGCAGCAAAATGTATAAGGAAATAACTATCAACGAAAACTATCGCGACGACAGAGCGTTATGCAACTTCGTCGAAGCGCTGCCCGACAGATTCGCCGGAGGCACACTTATATTTGAAAAGCGCAACACTATCAGGCGCTTCGCTGTCGACTCTGCGTCGGTTCCAGAAGTCATAGTCAAGCGTTTTCATCGCCTGAAGGGCATCAAACGCATCATCTACACCTTTTTCAGGACCACCAAAGCCAGTCGCGCCTACCATAACGGCCTTGAACTGCTCGCCCGCGGCATCGACACCCCCGAACCCCTGGCCTTCATCGAGATAAAGAGCCGGCGACTCGTCAGAGACTGCTACTTCATATCCCGTCCCACCGACTTCAAGGCCATACGCGGCCCCCTGAACGACGCCACTGAGTTCGACCGCCCGCTCGCCCGCGCCTTCGCGGCCTTCGCCGCCCGGCTTCACGAAGCCGGAGTGCTCCATCACGACCTTAACTCGACCAACACCATCTATCGCGCCGAGCCCGACGGCAGCTACTCGTTCTCGGTGATTGACACCAACCGCATGGACTTCACCGACGGTCGCCCACAGCTCGACGCCTGCATCGCCAACATCGTCAGATTTACTCGCCGGCTTGACCTCTTCGAGTATGTCGCCCGCAGCTATGCCAAAGTCTGCGGCCTCGACCCCGATGCCTTCGCCGCCGACGCCCTGACGGCCAAACACCGCTTCGACAACGCCCGTCGCCGCCGCAAACGCCTCCTCCATCCCACAAGAAAGTACTGAAAATAAACGATAGCCATGAATAGAATTTTGATTGTAATACTTTCAGTGCTCTCTGCTCTGCTGATATGTGGTCAGAAGTCTGAAGTTTTAGAGAAAAATAAGATAAGAAATTCCGGGAATCATTACACCGGCATAGAGATGTATGGGCGATGGAATGGAATACCTAACATCAATATGCCGTGTTACAGCATGCTAACGCTGTACCCGAACCATCGTATTGGCTCAGGAGGGAAAGTTTATGTATATAATCTACATGAATCATCCCTCGAATCAGGCAACTATGAGGTAAATAGTTCTTTCGACACAATTACGCTGATACCTAAATGCGACTTAGAAATATCCGGCTATTTCAATAACCCTCGTCCGTTAATAATTGAAAAAATTCCTGACGAGCCGTCTTATTATTCTCCCCGTAAATTCGTCAGAAGCAAGAACGGTGACTATGTCGTAGAGCTTAGATACGATTTTATGGCTTCATTCGACAGCATCTGTCATCTCACAAAAATAATGATGGATAATGGAGATACAACAGGATTATCGGAAGCCGAAGCAAAAATCCATAAAGAAACGCCCTGCGTGCCATATGACACACTTTGGCGAATACAAGTTGAACAGACTATAAAATAATGACATTCCCGCCGGTCAAGCCGACGACAACCGTGCAGTAAGCTTCTGATGATTTATATTTTAACTCCCGGGGGCGTTTTTTTAAATGCCGAGGGGATGGTATTTAAAAATAAAACATTAAATTTGCAGCGATAAATAAACAGAAATCTATATTAATCTTCAAAATTTACTAACATGGCATACGTAATTACCGACAGATGCGTGGCTTGTGGAACATGTCTTCCCGTCTGCCCCGTCGAAGCAATCTCTGAAGGCGAAATCTACCACATCGACCCCGACACTTGCATCGAATGCGGCTCATGCGCTGAAGTCTGCCCCAGCGGCGCTATCGAACCGGGCGAATAATTCCACTCGATTCAAGCACAGATCAAATAAAAGAGCTGTCCCGGCGGGACAGCTCTTTTATTTGATTATGGCCGGGACAATAACATCTGTCAGTCGGCCGGAGAGTCGGTCATGTCTTTGAGAGCGGCCGAGTCTTCGAGATGCTCGTCGGGCGTCTCGCCGTCCTCGCGGTTGATGATATACTGGTTGTAATACGCCAGCAGCAATGTCGTCAGCGGCAAGGCGATAATAAGTCCGATAAACCCGAGCAGGGTGC
>USIN01000139.1 GCA_900554715.1 uncultured Bacteroidales bacterium | reverse complement strand
TGCGCCCCATACCACACTGAACTTCATCAAACATAAGAAGCATATCCTTTTCATCATAAGGGAACTGCTTGAATTCAAGCCCGAGAATCAAGGCACCGACATCGCTACGGCTGTCAGATATTTTTCCGACGCCATGAAAAAGCGCTGCACGATGTTTCTCATCTCTGACTTCATCGACAACAGCGACTATACGACTCCGCTCAACATCTCGTGCAACAAACATGACGTCATGGCCATTCAAGTCTATGACCGCCGCGACTCCAAGATGCCCGATGTCGGACTCATGCGTATCGCCGACCTCGAGACCGGAGCTACACGCTGGATCGACACCTCGTCGTCAAAGACGCGCAAGGCATACGACAAATGGTGGTATGACCGCCAGCAACGTATGGCGTCGATATTCCGCTCGTCGCATGTCGACTATGTTTCTGTCGCGACCGACGAAGACTATGTGATTGCCCTGATGGGACTTTTTAAAAACCGCGGCGCGCGTTAAACAAATATAAAATGTCTGACTTTTCAAAATATATCTGTATCTTTCTGGCCGCGGCATCAATGTCGGGCATAAGCCTTGACGCCGACGCGGCCCGACTGTCTGTCTCGGCGTCGACCGATTCGACAACCCTGATACAAGGCTCCAAAGCTTCGGTCAAGGTTGAAATCAACGGTGCCGGCGACGGCGGTCAGCTTGTGTCAGCCCCGGAGGCCGGACAGGATTACAACGGCATCGAGGTATCGTCGGTCAAGGCCGACACGACACGGCTCGGCGACGGTTCTGTCAAAATCGTCTACGACATCGCCATCCAGCCATTCGATCCTGGCACATTCACCCTGCCGCCCTTCGCGTATGCCGTCGGCAGCGACACCGCCCGTTCCGAAGCCCTGACACTGAAAGTGCTTGAAGTAGACCTCGACAGCCTCACCGACATCAATCCCATGCATGGCATCGTCTCGGTCGACCGCCGCTGGTATGACTTCATACCCGACTGGACCGTCTGGATTCTTGTCGGCATCCTCGTGGCTGTCATAGCCTTCGCCGCTTACCTGCTGTTCAAGCGCGACAAGAACGTCTTCGTCAGGAAGAAGAAAGAGACACCGCCCTACGACCTCGCAGTCATGCGTCTCAACGAGCTGCAGGCCAAGAAACTGCCTCAGAGCGGCCGTGACAAGGAATATTACACCGAGCTCACCGATATCCTCCGTCAGTATCTCGAGGGGCGCTTCGGCATCAACGCGATGGAAATGTCTTCGACACAGATTATCTACACGATGCGTCACAACGCCGAGACCAAACCCGGTTCAGAGCTGATGAAGCAGGTGCTCGAAATCGCCGACTTCGTCAAATTCGCAAAAGTGAGACCCCTCCCCGACGACAACGTCAAGTCATTCAACTCGGCGCTCAAGTTTGTCGAGGACTCCAAGCCGCTTCCTCCGGCCGAAGAAACCGACGCAGAAAAAAAAGAACAAACAGATAAAAAATAAGCAACGATGCAATTATATCAACCGCAATATCTCTGGTTATTTCTCATATACATTCCTCTGATCGGATGGTATATATGGAAACAGCGCAACGCCCACGCCTCCATGGCCCTGTCGTCGATACAGGCCTTCGCGCCCGTCGGCCGCACATGGAAGCTCTATCTCCGCCACGCCCTGTTTCTGTTGCGTCTCGCCACGATAGGATGTATCATCATCGTTCTTGCCCGTCCGCAGCTCAAAGACAACTGGCACACCACCTCGACCGAAGGCACCGACATCGTCATGGCCCTCGACGTCTCGACCAGTATGCTTGCGCGCGACTTCGAGCCCGACCGTCTTGAAGCTGCCAAAAACGTCGCCGCCAAGTTTATCAACGGCCGCGAGTCTGACAATATCGGACTTGTCGTCTTTGCCGGCGAAAGCCTCACGGGCGTACCGATGACTGTCGACCGCCGGCAGCTCATAAGCTATCTGAGCGGCGTCACGACCGGCATGGTCGAGGACGGCACCGCCATTGGCGACGGCATCGTCACCTCGCTCAACCGCCTCAAAGAGGGCAAAGCCAAGAGCAAGAGCATAATACTTCTGACCGACGGCTCCAACAATACCGGCATTGCCACGCCTCTTATGGGCGCCGAGGTCGCCAAGGAGATGGGTGTCAAGATATATACCATCGGCATCGGCACAAACGGCATGGCCGAATACCCCACCCCCAACATGTTCGGCCGCATAGAATATGTCAGGCAGCCCGTCGTCATCGACGAAGCGACCCTCAGAACCATCGCCGACAACACCGGCGGCAAATACTTCAGAGCCACTGACAACGCAGTGCTCGAAAACATCTTCAGCGAAATCGACGCGCTCGAAAAAACCCAGATGGACGTGCGCCACTTCTCTCACACCGAAGACAACTATATGATGTGGGCGTGGCTCGCGTTAGCCTTCTTCGCTATCGAGATGCTCCTGCGCTACACCGTTCTGCGTTCGATACCCTAACAGCATAAACTACTAAGATTATGTTTGATTTTGCATATCCGTTACATCTATATCTCCTGATACTCGTCGTCGTCATCGGGCTGCTCTATGTGTGGTCGCGGGCGTCGCGCCGCCGCAAGCTCAAACGCTTCGGCCGCCTCGACATCATAGAGTCGCTCATGCCCGACGCCTCGAGATATAAACCCACAGTCAAGATCTGCCTGCAGCTCCTCGCCCTCGCGGCGCTCGTCATCGTCATCGCACGCCCGCGCGCCGGTCAGAAAGAGAACGAGCAGAGCCTCAACGGCATCGAAATCATGATTGCCTTCGACGTCTCGAACTCGATGCTCGCGTCGTCGACCGACGACCCTAACGGCATCTCGCGCCTCGACCGCGCCCGCCTAACCCTCGAGCGCCTCGTCGACAAGCTTGAGAACGACAAGGTCGGTCTTGTCATTTTCGCAGGCGAGCCGAAGCTCCAGCTGCCTATCACCACCGACTACATGTCGGCCAAGATGTATCTCAACGAACTCTCGCCCAAGCAGATTTCATTCCAGGGCACATCGCTCGCCGAAGCCATCAAGATGGCCGCCGGAAGTTTCTCGCCGGCTGAAGACATCCACAAGGCCATAATACTCATCACCGACGCCGAAGACCACGAGGGCGCCGCCGTCGAGGCCGCCAAGGCAGCTCAGGAGGCCGGCATCCAGGTCGATGTCATCGGCCTCGGCTCAGCCAAGGGTGCGCCCATCCCTGTCGACGGCAAGAAAGGCGAGTATATGCGTGACGCCGACGGCAACATCGTGACAACCACAGTCGACGAAACAACCGGCAAAGCCATTGCCGAGGCCGGCGACGGCATCTATGTCAACGGCGCCTCGAACAAAGCCCTCGACCAGCTCGTCGAAAAACTCGACCAGCTCGAAAAATCAGAGTTCAAGACCGTAAGCTATAAATCAAGCGCCGAGCAGTTCCCGACATTCGCCTGGATTGCTCTCATCCTCCTCATCATCGACATATTCGTGCTTGACCGCAAAATCGGATGGCTCAAAAACATCAACTTCTTCACCAAGACAAAATGAAAAGATTTGACATAAGACAAACGATACTGCTCGCAATCGCCCTGACAGCAGGCGCGGGATGGTCTTTCACGGCTTCGGCGGCCGATGTTAAATCGACCAAGGCCGAGCGCAATCTCATCGTCGAAGGCAACAAGGCTTTTGCCGACAGTAACTTTATCGCGGCCTTCGACTTTTATGAAAAGGCGCTGACAGCCAATCCGCTCTCAGACGCCGCGACATACAACAAGGCCGTCACCCTCACATATCTCGTCAGCGAGGACAACAAAAACACTCCTAACGACCCGCGCGTCAAGGCCGTCGAACTTTTCGAGACTCTGACCCGCACCGCCGCCGACAAGACCATCGCCGAAAAATCATTCTACAATCTCGGCAACATGGCCTTCCGTGACGGCGACTACGGCAAAGCTATCGAAAACTACAAAGGCGCCCTGCGCATCAATCCCGACAACAACAAGACCCGTCAGAATCTCAGGATAGCCCAGTTGCAGCAACAACAGCAGCAGAATCAGGATCAGAACCAAGACCAGGACCAGCAGCAGGAACAACAGCAACAGCAACAACAACAGCAACAGGAACAGAACGAGGACCAACAGCAGGAGCAGCAACAGCAACAGCAACAGCAGCAACAACAGCCTGAGATGACCCAGAATGCCGAGCAGATACTGCAGTCTGTGCAGAACAAAGAAAACCAGACGCGCAAGAAAGTCAACGAGCAGCAGGTCAACACCGGCCGCAAAACCACAGATAAACCTTGGTAAACAATGAAAGCTATCAGTCTACGTTTCATATTATTTTTCATCACTCTGCTCTCGGCAGGCATCGCCTCGGCCCAGGCCGACTTCAGGTTGATACCGCCGCAGACAGTCATAGCGGGGCGAAACTTCTCTGTGACGTTCAGATTGTCAAACGCTCAGGCGTCAGCGCCGTCGGCGCCCGAACTCAAAGGCTGCGACTTGCTTTACGGACCGTCGGTGTCGACTATGTCAAGCAGCCAGATCATCAACGGCCGTGTCTCGTCAAGCTCGTCGGTCGACTATACTTTCATGTACCGGGCCAAGACACCCGGCGAAGTCACAATTCCCGAAGTATCGGTCAATGTCGACGGCAAACGCATGACATCACGTCCCGCGACGTTCAAAATTCTTGAACCTGACAAGAACACAGGCAACCAGGGTGGCGGCGGACATGTCAGCGCCGACGACATCACGACACACAAACCCGGCAAAGTATCGCCCAACGACCTGTTCATAAGAATCTCTTTCTCGAAATCGAAAGCATACGAGCAGGAACCCGTGCTCGCCACCATCAAGGTTTACACCAAATACAACATCTCGAGTTTCATGGTCACCCAGCAGCCGGCTTTCGACGGATTCCTGTCAGAGGAAATGCCGGTGACTCTCGAAGCCGAGCTTGAGAACTATAACGGTCAGAATTATTATTCGGCCGTACTCAAACGCTGCCTCCTCTACCCTCAGAAAAACGGCAAACTGACCGTCAACTCGGGCAAATATGAGCTCACGATACAGCAGTATGAGACCGTCGACATGGGTTATTTCAGAACCCAGCGGCCCGTCGAGCGCCAGATAACGACAGAGTCGAATGCCGCATCAATCATCATCGAGCCTCTGCCCGACCCCAAACCCGCCGGATTCAACGGTGCTGTCGGACGCTTCACCGTCTCGACCGACCTGCAGCCCGAACTCCTCAAGACCAACGAAGCCGCCACGTACTCATATATAATAAAAGGTA
>USIN01000138.1 GCA_900554715.1 uncultured Bacteroidales bacterium | reverse complement strand
CGACGATGATGCTCTCACTGTGGTCGCGCATCGAACTGCTCAGGCCCGACTGCCGCTTTGTCTACACGACTCATGACCTCGACTTCGCCTCGTCAATCAACCATGCGGGCGCGATATGGGTGAAGGCCTACGACCCCGCCGCCGTCGCATGGGACTATGATGTCATCGAAGACGCCTCGACACTGAGCGAAGACGTCTACAAAACCATCATCGGTGCCCGGAAGCCGGTGCTGTTCATCGAGGGCGACGGCATACACTCTATCGACTCTAAGCTTTATCCGCTCATCTTCAAAGACTACACGGTCAAATCGCTCGGCAGCTGCAACAAGGTCATCGAGGCGACGCGCACATTCAACGACCTCAACGCCCTGCACCACATGGACTCGACGGGCATCGTCGACCGCGACCGCCGCGATGAAAACGAAGTGGCATATCTCAGAAACCATCGCATCATGGTGCCCGAAGTAGCCGAAATCGAGAACATACTCATGCTCGAGGATGTCATCAAGGCTGTCGCCGAAGCCAGCGGACACAACGCCGCGAGGGTCTTCGACCGTGTGCGCAAGGCCATCATCAACCAATTTGCCGGCGAGCTCAAAGATCAGGCTCTGATGCACACACGCCACCGTGTCAAACGCCTGATGGAATGTCGCATAGATCGCAGATTCGCCAACATCGTCCAGCTCGAGCGGCATCTCGACGGCATACGAGATGAAATCGACCCGCGGGGCATCTACGACAGCCTGTGCCTGAAATTCCACGGCTATGTCAACAGCGGCAACTATGCCGGCGTACTCAAGGTCTATAACCGCAAGTCGATGATACCGTCAAGCAATGTCGCTCCGCTTTGCGGTCTGAAAAACAAAGAGGAATATATCGCTACAATTATAGAAATACTTCGCACCGAAGCACCGGGCGCCACACGCATCCGCGACGCCGTCAAACGCTGCTTCGGGCTTCAAGACAACTGAAAAAAATGAAAAAATTACAATTCATCATCGCCGGAGCCGCACTGTTCGCCGCATCATCATGCACAACAACCCCGTCAGAGACCGACGCTCTGACATCGACCGACGCCGCCCAGACTGTCATCGGCAATATCATGACACGCACGAGTGTCAGACAATATACCGACCGCCCGATCAGCGCCGACACTCTCGAGACTCTGCTCAAAGCCGGCATGGCCGCGCCTACAGCCGTCAACAAACAGCCGTGGGCGTTTGTCGTCACCACCGGCCGCGACGCTCTCGACAGCCTCGCCACCCTACAGCCGCGTCTGAAGACTGCCGCGGCTGCCATAACCGTCTGCGGCGACATGGCGCGCGCCATCGAGGGTGAAGGCCGCGACTTCTGGGTGCAGGACTGCTCGGCAGCCACCGAAAACATACTCCTGGCCGCACACGCCCTCGGCCTCGGCGCCGTCTGGACGGGCGTCTACCCTATCGCCGAACGCGTCGACAATGTATCACACGCGCTCGCGCTGCCCGATTCGGTCGTGCCGATGTGTATTATAGCCGTCGGCTATCCCGTTGCCGACCAGGAGCCTAAAGACAAATGGGACCCGTCGAAGGTCCATTATCAGCGCTGGTAACGGTCAGATGATGAGGCTCGCGCTGCTCAATATATTCGCGGCATTGACGCTGACGGCTTCTGCAGCCGACGGCGATGCCGCGCGGCTACTCAAATCGGCCAGGGCAGCCGACGATGCCGGAAAACCTGCTATCGCCCTGCCGCTGTATCTCAAAGCTGACAGCGCCTTCACCGCCGAGGGCGCCGACTATGCCCTGGCGCTGCACCTGACAGGCCGCGCATATCTGAGCGCCGGCGAGATGGCGTCGGGCCGTGAATATACACTGAAGGCCGCACGGCTGCGCGAGAAACTTTTCGGCCGCGTCAGCAAAGACTATATCACGTCGATGAACAACTACGGTCTGTCGTTCGTACTGTCCGACGAACCCGACAAGGCCGTGAAGCCTCTGACCGAGGTGGTTGAACTATGCCGCAAGATGAATCCGCCTCACCCGGACGAGGGTGCCTATCTCATCAACCTCGGCCGCGCCCTCCACGCGGCGGGCAATGACGGCGAGGCGGTGAAATATTTCGAGGAAGCCCTCGGCAAAGTCGAGAAATTCGGCCAGTATTACGAATATGCGCTCAACGTCCTCGGCAGCGTCTACATGGACGCCGAAGACAACGCCAATGCCAGACGCATACTCGCATTGGCCGAAGAACACAACCGCCATGAGCTGACGAAAGACTGTGACTCACCCGATTGCCACCTCGAGCGCGCCGAGTACTATCAGACCGCGTGCCGCCACGCCGAGGCGAAAGACGAATTCATGGCCGCGTTCGCCATGGAGATGGACGACGCGACCCGCATCAGAGCGTGCCTGAAATATGCCTCGTTCCTGTCGTCGCAAAACGATTTCGCCCAGGCCGGAGAATACTATTCGATGGCTGCGGCGACAATGGAATCGCGCAACGGCGAGAGCGAGACGGCGACACGCACAAACTATATCGCCGGTCTGAACCACTTTATCGGCGGCAATTACGAGAAAGCGGCCGAGGCACATCGTTCGGTCATCGCCGACGTCGACGCATACGGCTACAACGAGACGCTCAAATCGTCGTCGCTGCTCGGCCTCGGGAATGCCTACAAGGTCTTAAAAGACTATGAGGCAGCAGCGAAGACATACCGCGAGCTGATAAAGCATCTCGAAGATTACGGCCATACGGCCGAGGTCGACTACGCCAAAGCCTACGAGAATCTGGCCGCAACCGAGAAATTCGGCAGAGATTATGACAACAGTCTCGCCGACTACGACAAGGCAATCGAACTCTATGGCGCTCTCGGTATGGCCGATGAACAGGAGAATGCGCTGGCCGGCAAAAAGATGTGCCTTTTCTACGCCCGCAAGAACGACGGCTCAGGCCCCGACAGCGACAATACCGCAGCCGAAGAGCAGCGCCGCGAGAGGCTGCAGGAGATAATCCGCTCGAGCCTCAACTCGCTCGAACAGGGCGGCGAATACCTCGGCAAGCTCTGCAACGCCCAGACCCTCGCGACGATAGCGGGCAGCTATGCCATGCTCGGCGAATATGACAAGGCCATCGCCTACTACGAGCAGTATCTGAGTTCGCTGCGGCCGGCCATCACTGAGGATTTCCTGCTCAAGAACCCCAAGGAACGCGCCCAGACATGGGCCCGCGAGCTCACCAACATCAAAGAGATGAACGCCATGGCCGCGTCGCTGCCGCCGAATACGCCCGACCTCTACGCCCGCCTGGCGACGCTGATCTACGAGGGGCAGCTGCTGTCGAAGGGCATACTGCTGTCGTCGAGCATCGAGTTCGACAGGATACTCAACCGCTACGGCACCGACGAGATGAAAGCCGAATACGCCGCCATCAAGGACAATCTCGGCCGCATCGAAAAGATGCGCGAAGAACATGAACCGCTCGACGAAATCCTCGCCCTGCAGCGCGAGACCGACGCGATGCAGCTCGCGCTCGCCCGCGAATCGGCGCAGTTTGCCGACTACACCGACTATCTGAAAATCTCGCTCGACGACGTGACGCGCGCCCTCGACGACAAATCGGCCGCCGTCGAATTCGTGACGCTGCAGACCGGCGTCGTGCCGAGTCTCAACCTCGTCGCCGCGGTCGTCGTCAGCAAGGAACTGCCCGGCGGCATCATTGTCCCCGTCGCCACGGTCAAAGAGCTGGCGAAGATGAGCGAAGACTACGATAAATTCGGCAAAAACGAGTACACCGAAAAAGTCTGGGGTAACATAATGAGGGTACTTCCCGGCAAAGAGCGCATCTATTTCGCCCCCGACGGCATACTCCATAACCTTGCCATAGAATATTTCAACGTCGGCGGCAGACAGCTGTCTGACGTGATAGACCTCGTGCGTGTGTCGTCGACGAAAGAAATCTGCCGGCGTCACAAACGGCAGCCTATACGCTACGCCGCTGTTTTCGGTGACATCGACTATGAGGGCGAAGGCCTCGCCTCGGCTGACAAGCGTGGCGTCGTCAAACGCGCGTCTGATGCGCTGTGGTTTATGCCGCTCGACAGCACCCGCCGCGAAATCAATGAGATAGACCGTCTGCTCAAAGACGGCAATCCGAATGCGACAATCGCCCTTTACGCGGGACGCGAGGCCGCAAAAAACGAATTCCTCAGCCAAAGCCAGCAGCCTGTCAACCTGATACATATCGCCACCCACGGCAAATATCTCGACGAGGGCCAAAGCACCGATGCCGACGCGATGAACCGCAGCATCCTCGCCTTCGCCGGAGCCAACCTCTATGACAGCCCCGAGGAGAACGGCGCGCTGGTCAACGCTGCCGAAATCGCCGGCATGACGCTGTTTGACTGCGAACTGGCCGTGCTGTCGGCCTGCGAGAGCGGCCTTGGCAAGCTCGGCAACGACGGGGTCTTCGGCCTGCAGCGCGGGTTCAAGAATGCCGGTGTCAAATCACTGTTAGTCAGTCTTAACGAGGTCGCAGACGCGGCCACGGCCGACATGATGGTATCGTTTTACCGCCACTTCCTAAACGACAAAGACACAACCAAGCGCGAGGCCCTGCGCAAGGCGCAGTCAGAAATCCGCGCCCGCAATGACGGAGACGACACCTGGGCCTCGTTCATTCTGATAGACTCGTTTGACTGACGGGGCAATCGCGCGGCCTGCTATAGCCAGCATTCACACGGCTTCGACATGTTGCCGAGGAGGAGAGCGAGGCCGCACTTTAATAGCGCAGACAACAGGGGTTTAGGCGACTGTGCCATGGCACAGTCCTACCATAGTCTTCACACGGCCTCGAGCTCGAGGCCGCACATTAATAGTTTTTTTGTTCCAACGATGTCAATGTTCTTTTGACATCGTTTTGACTTTTTAGGTGCGCGGGGATGTCTGCCGCTAAAGTGGTCGTGGGTGGGGTGGTAGAGCCGATTCGTTACAAGGGCTGAAGCCCTTGTTCCATAGCCCGTCGGGCTTGCTTCGCTCGATTTTGAGTGGGATAATGATTGGAACCGTCGGGTCGGGCTTCTTTATCGGTACGTCGGGCGGGGCGAGCGAGGGGTCGGTGTATTCCTTCAGGCCGGGCCAGCGATAGAGATGGGGGACGTCGGCGCGGGCATGGAGTATCAGCAGACTGTTGGGATTGCTGCTGATGACGGGGAAGACGGCGGTGGCGACACGGTGGAAGTCGTTGTCTTCACGCGCGGGGCTGCAAACGCCGTAGTCCTGGATGTCGAAGAGAAGAGCGGTGTCGTAGGTCAGTCCGCGGA
>USIN01000137.1 GCA_900554715.1 uncultured Bacteroidales bacterium | reverse complement strand
AGGCTATCCGACGCGCGCCCACCGCGAAGCCATCGCGTCTCTCGGCACGACGCCACACCACCGCATGACCTTCCACCTGCTCGACCCCCAGATGACTCTTGATTTATAGGATAATATCACCCCTTTAAATTCCTCGGATGGAATGCAAGGATTTCATCGCGCAGACGTGTGCCGTCGAGATGGATATAGATTTCGGTGGTCGAGATGCTTTCGTGACCGAGCATCTGTTGTATTGCCCTGAGATTGGCGCCCCCTTCGAGCAGATGTGTGGCGAATGAGTGGCGCAGCGTGTGCGGCGAGATAACCTTCTTTATCCTCGCCGCCTCCGCCAGACCTTTGACGATATAGAATATCATTACTCGCGTCAGACGGCGCCCCAGACGGTTGAGAAACAATATGTTTTCCTCGCCTTTGCGAGGGTCGGGACGTCCGTTGCCGCGCAGATACTCGCGGATAAGAGCGAGCGAGACATCAGACACCGGCACGACACGTTCTTTGTTGCCCTTGCCGACAACGGTCACTATCTGCTCGTCGAAACTGACGCTGTTGATTTCGAGATTGACAAGTTCGCTGACGCGCAGACCGCAACTGTAGAGCATCTCGATAATCGCACGGTTGCGCGGCCCCTCGGCCTTGGAGATGTCAATGGCTGCAATCATATCGTCGATTTCCCCGACGCTGAGCACATCGGGCAGATGACGACCGAGCCGCGGCCCGTCGACAAGCAGGGTAGGGTTAGTCTCTATCAGACGCTCGAGACGCAGAAATTTGAAAAATGACTTTATGCCCGAGAGTATCCTCGCCTGCGAGCGCGGCGCGATGCCGAGATCATACAGATCGGCAAGAAAAGACTCGATATCTTCGGCCGTGACGGTGTTGAAATCGCGAACGCCGATATAATCGGCAAAACGGTCTACATCCGAGAGATAACTCACCCGGGTGTTGTCAGAGAGACCGCGCTCGAGCATGATATATGCCTCGTAGCGGCGCCGCAGTGTGCTATAATCCATACCGGCCATCACAGACGCCCCTCCTCGACGGCTGTGGCGATGCGCTCGACGATGGCATCCTCACGGTCTTTCGACGGGTTGTAATGGCTTTTGAGGCTTACCCCGAACAGTTTGCCGAAGCCCTGCCAGAACGTGGCCCTGAAGCCCCCTAAAAAGGCCTTGACGATGTCATAGCTCGACTGGTTGGTCTCTCGCTGTATGAGCTTGACGAGAAGACGCGCCTGAGTCTTCGAGAATTTCTTCAGCGTCGGCTTGTATTGTTCGAAAAGCGCCTTTTCCATCGATTTGAGATAATCCTCACGCTCTTTCTGGGTCGGGAAAGTCTCGATATACTCATAGGTTTCGATAAGCGTCTCGGCTATGAGTTTGGCGTAGGGCAGGGTGAGCTTGACGTTTCTGACCGTGCGCCAGTAGAATTCCTCTTCTTTCTTATTCTTGAACTTCAGAGGCGGATAAACCGTGATGTTGTTGAGGGCGATGACAAGCACCGTGTCGCCCTCCTCGTCGACACGATATGAGTAGCCGCGCACGGCCTTCTGTCTCGGCGATGGCGGTTCGTCGAGGGCAGCGGCTGTAATCGGTGTAGCCGCAACAAGCGCAATCAATATGGTCAGAAGCGGCTTCAGCATTTGATGTATCTAACGTTCTCTCAGGCCTCTTTGTTCTTTGGCGGATAGTCGAGCGTGTAATGCAGGCCGCGCGACTCGTGGCGTTCCTTTGCCTGACGCATGATGAGATAGCCGACGTTGATGATATTACGCAGCTCGCATATCTCGCGCGAGGCCTTCGAGCACTTGAAGAGCTTCTCGGTCTCTTCATAGAGTATGTCGAGACGGTTCCAGGCGCGGTCGAGGCGCAGGTTGCTGCGCACGATGCCGACATAGGTGCCCATAATCTGGTTGACCTCCTTGATGCTCTGTGTGATAAGCACCATTTCCTCGGGATGGCGCGTGCCTTCGTCATTCCATTCGGGAACGTCATGACGCAGAGCGATATGGCCGATTTCGTCTTTGGCGTGACGCGCCGCAGCGTCAGCATAGACGACGGCTTCGATAAGCGAGTTCGAGGCCAGGCGGTTGCCGCCGTGCAGACCGGTGCACGAACATTCGCCCAAAGCATAAAGATGCTTTATCGACGACTCGCCATTGGTGTCGACCTTGATGCCGCCGCAGAGATAGTGGGCGGCCGGAGCGACGGGAATATAGTCTTTGGTGATGTCGATGCCGAGCGACAGACATTTCTGATAGATGTTGGGGAAGTGGCGGCGGGTCTCCTCGGGGTCTTTGTGGGTCACGTCGAGATAGACATGGTCGTCACCGTGGAGCTTCATTTCGCTGTCGATGGCGCGGGCGACGATGTCGCGGGGCGCGAGCGACAGACGCGGGTCATATTTGTGCATGAACTCCTCGCCCTTTAGATTGCGCAGCACAGCGCCATAGCCGCGCATCGCCTCGGTGATGAGAAACGACGGACGGTCGCCGGGATGGAACAGTGCCGTCGGATGGAACTGGATGAAT
This sequence comes from uncultured Bacteroidales bacterium, assembly GCA_900554715.1. Taxonomy (GTDB): domain Bacteria; phylum Bacteroidota; class Bacteroidia; order Bacteroidales; family Muribaculaceae; genus CAG-873. The sequence continues at coordinate 2,817 of USIN01000137.1, read as the reverse complement.
TCCATATCTTTGACGGTTCCTTTGGCACGGTAGACCATGGCGATGCCGTCGCCGGTGGCGACCAGCGGATTTGTCGTCGTCTGATAGGCTGCGCCGCAACCGCCTGTGGCCATGATCGTAACCTTCGAGAGGAAAGTGTCGACACGGCCGCTCTCCTGATCAAGAACGTATGCGCCGTAGCAGGTGATGTCGGGCGTCCGGCGGGTCACAATCTTGCCGAGGTGGTGCTGAGTGATGATCTCGATGGCAAAATGGTTTTCGTAGACGTCGATGTCGGGATGCGACCTGACAGCCTCGATAAGACTCTGCTGTATCTCGTAGCCCGTGTTGTCGGCGTGGTGGAGTATACGGAATTCAGAATGTCCGCCCTCGCGGTGAAGGTCGAAATCGCCTTTTTCGTTCTTGTCGAAATCGACACCCCAGCCGATAAGCTCTTTGATCTGGGCCGGCGCGCCCTTGACGACCATCTCGACGGCAGCCGGGTCGCTGAGCCAGTCGCCCGCGACCATCGTGTCATGGATATGTTTATCGAAATCATCAACCTCGAGATTTGTCACCGAAGCGACACCGCCCTGTGCCAGAGCTGTGTTGGCTTCATCGAGAGTCGTTTTACATACCAGCGCCACACGGCCTGTACCGGCCACTTTAAGCGCAAAACTCATGCCGGCGATGCCGGAGCCTATCACAAGATAGTCATATTCCTTAACCATGGTTCAGATATATGTTATAATGCTTTGCTTATTGTCTGAGACATTTATCGCTGCAAAAATAACAATAATCATCACACCGAACAAAATAAAAATTTTTTCGGTGGGAAATCATAGAAACCGGGGGTAGGGGACTCTTGGTATTTTGCAACTCTAAAAATTTTTGATGATGGAAACGACAATCTTCGGCTTTAAAATTAATCCGGGCAGACGCCGTGCCGCCTATACCAACACTATCGCAAAGCTGTTTCTCTGCGACAGCATAGACTTTGATTATTCCAAAGAGCTGATAACCAAACTGTCGATAGGCGAAATCACGCTCGATGACATCGACTTGCTCACCGACGCTTACGGCTACTTCGGATCGGACGGCAAATTTACAGATCGCGAACTGGTTGTCAGGTCGAAGCATAAACTGACCGAGTGGTTTATTAACGCCGGAGAGCCGTCTGTCAAAGAAATGGAGCTTCTGCGCAAAAAATACAGAATCAACACCGCACATGTTCATGACCTGGCGGAGAAGACCATGCGCGAACACATCGGCAGCGCACGCCGTCTGGCTCAGGAAGTAAAACGGTTTATCAAAGGTCAGGACGAGGCCATCGACCGCATGTCGGTCAACTTCTTTCTGCATCTCGAAAGCGTGCGCACCGGCAAATCCAACCCCATCAAGACGCCCGTGCTGCTGATGGGCCCGACCGGCGTCGGCAAGAGCGAGATCTACCGCCGTTTCGGGCAGTTCTGCAACTGTCCGGTCGTGCGTATAAACTCAAACGAAATAGTGCCGACGTCATGGCGCGGCATCCACATCACCGACGTGCTGGCACGCCAGATATCCGACAAATGCTCGGTCGAAGACCTTCGCCACGCCATTATCGTCTTCCATGAGTTCGACAAGATTGCGGCATACGGCCAGAACAAGGTCGGCACAGCCTCGTCTGACATCGTCGTCGACATGATGCGCGACATGATGCGCCTCTTCGAGACCGGCCACTCGCTCACCCTCGAGAATCAGATGACCCAGACGACCTACGAATTGCCCGTCGACGACCTTATGATAGTCTTCGACGGAGCTTTCTACGGCATCGAAAAGATTATCGCCAAGCGTCTCAACATCAACCGTGGCATAGGATTCGCCACAACTGCCAACAAGAGCACCGACACCGCGTCGCTGACGCGCCTCGCCACTGCCGACGACCTTATAAAATGGGGATTCATGCCCGAACTGATAGGTCGCATCGGCGAGATATGTATCCTCAATCCGCTGACACCCGATGTCATCTACGACATCATGACCACGGCCGAAGACAACGTCCTGTCGGCACATATCGACTACTGCCGCAGCCATAACATCAGCCTGAGGTTTAACGACGCCGCCCTGCATCTGATAGCCGAACGCGCCCATAGCTCGGGCCTCGGCTTCCGCAACGTCAAGACCCTCCTCGCCCGCTGCATGAACAGCCTCTACTTCGATCTCGACAACTCCATCGACCTCACCTCCGGCTCAAAAGTCATCACCATCAACAAAGACTTCATCACCCGCCAGCTCGACAGAAATCAGTAAAATCGAGCCCTGCAGGCGACATGGACCAAGGGCTTCATCCCTTGGATTATAACGGTTTAGCCCGTTATTCCGATAATTCCGATAACTCTGAGTTAAAAGTTAAAAGTTAAAATTTTTGTCTCAGCTCCGAGCTTCAGCGAGGCCTATTAGCCTATGCTATTAAAGTGCGGCCTCGAGCTCGAGGCCGTATGGAGCAACGGCTTCAGCCGTTGCAGCTAACGCGCTGATTCCAAGGGCTGAATCCCTTGATCCATAGACCGCTTCCTGGGAGCCCGCAGTCACCTCCTCGAAGCCTCGAAGGCGAGGTTGTGGCATAACCCCAGCGCGGATGGCTTTCGTGCCGGAGGCATGCCATTGTGCAAGAGACCCGTGCTTCAGCTCGGGGAAAGGAGAAGCGATGTTGTGGTTATAAGTCTGCGTTTTTCAAACGCAAATGCCCTTTCATCCCATACCGCGCAGGCCGGCGCCTAAGCGCCTCGGCCTACGCGGCTATCAGTAAAATCATCGCCCTGCAGGCGATTGTGCATCGTGCATTATGCATTGTGC
>USIN01000136.1 GCA_900554715.1 uncultured Bacteroidales bacterium | reverse complement strand
GATAAGGTCATTAAAGTCATTAAGGTCGATAGGGCCCGACTCGTAAGGCGGGGAAGTTCAACTCCGGCGGAGTTGAGGGGCGGTTGTGGGCAGGATTACCCCGAACAATGAACACTCGGGTTAACAAAATTGCAGGCCTCCGGCCTGAGTTTCAATTGCTTTACTCGGCTGCGAGCCGCCGACACGAGGACAAATCTGAAGGCTCAGCCTCGAGAAAGAGAGCGACGCGTCAGCGCTGTCAATGTCGCTGCTGACACGGCATACGACTTCTGTCAGCCGAGGACGACGTCGAGGAGCATCATGAGGGCGAAGCCGAGGGCAAAGCCTATCGTGCCCATGTTGGAGTGTTGTCCCTCCTGTGTCTCGGGAATGAGCTCTTCGACGACGACATAAATCATTGCGCCGGCGGCAAAGGCAAGAAGATATGGCAACACCGGCATGGCTATCGAGGCGAGCATTATGGTGATTACGCCCGCGACAGGCTCGACGATACCGCTGAGCGCTCCGATAGCAAAGGATTTGCCCCGGCTGTTGCCGGCGGCACGCAAAGGCATAGCCACAATAGCGCCTTCGGGAAAATTCTGTATCGCGATGCCAATGGCGAGGGCAAGCGCACCGGCCATAGGCAGATATGCGTTCTGCCCGAGAGCGGCGGCGAGAGATACGCCGACAGCCATACCCTCGGGGATGTTGTGCAGCGTGACAGCGAAAGCCAATTTTGTCGTGTGCGACAAACGGCTTTTCGGGCCTTCGTCACCGTTGCCGTCGATATGTTCGTGCGGCACGGCGACATCAAGAAGCAACAGAAATCCGATGCCGGCGAGAAAGCCAAGCACCGCGGGCATCACTTTCATAAAACCGTCGGCCGGGGTCATCTCCATCGACGGTATCAGCAGCGACCAAACCGAGGCGGCGACCATGACGCCCGCGGCAAAGCCGAGCAGCAGCTTCTCAAGCACCGGCTTCATGCGCCGCTTCATCAGAAAGACGCAGGCGGCACCGAGGGCGGTGCCAAGAAACGGCAGCAGCAGTCCGACGAGAAGCCCTTCCATAATCAGAGGCGTATCAGTTCGTCATAAGCGAAATCGGCGACGGCGCGCGTACCGATCACACTGTCCCACAGCATCGGCGAGACTCCGTTGCCGGGACGCTTGACCGTGATGTTCTCCTCGGTCAGCACTTCGCCCCGCTTTATGTCACGGGCAGCGACGATACTCTTGCGGGCGACCTCGATATTGGGACGTTCGGCGTCGGCGACGGTCTTCTCTCCGCTGCCGAGAGCCCTCTCGATATTGCGCACCATGGCGACCATGGTCTTCAGTTCGTCAGGCGAGAGCGAGGCCCGATGGTCGGGGCCGGCCATATTCTTGTCGAGAGTGAAATGCTTCTCAATGACCGTGGCGCCCATCGCGACGGCAGCGACTGGGACCTCGACACCGACGGTATGGTCGCTGTAGCCCACCCCGCCGCAGCCGAGTGTGCGCAGGGCGTCCATTGCCCTTAGGTTGACGGCGTCGTAAGGCGTCGGATATTGCGTCGTACAGTGAAGCAAGGTGATGTCGGCGCGGCTTATGCCGCCCTTTTCAAGCACCGCGACAGCAGCCCCGACCTCGTCGAGAGTCGACATGCCCGTCGAGAGGATGACACGACCGCCCTTAGATGCAATCTTGCGCAGATAAGGCAGATTGGTAATCTCGCCCGAAGGTATCTTCCAGTAATCCATGCCGATTTCTGCGAGGCAGTCTATCGACACGAGGTCGAACGGTGTGCTCATGAAACCGATGCCGACGCTGTCGCACAGCTCTTTAAGCCCGGCATAGTCGGCCAGGGGCAGATGTATCGCCTTGCACATCTCAAGCTGGCTCTGGTCAGAACCTGTGGTCTCTTTCTGATACTCGGCCTTGGGAGCAAATGTCGAGATGACAAGCTCGGGCACGGCTGTCTGAAACTTCACATAGTCGGCGCCGGCTTCTTTGGCCGCATAGACCATACGCCGGGCCAGCCCGAGGTCGCCGTTATGGTTGACGCCGGCCTCGGCGATTATAATAACTTTATTTTCTGATTTCTCCATTATCAAAAACTACTTCTTGCATATAACGTGTAATCCTCACCCCGGGTTTAGCCTGAGCCGGAACGGCCGCCATACCGCGGGCCTCGGCGACTATCATCGAGGGAATGTCGGCGCCGGCGCAGACAGAGCAGACAGCACCCCCGCCAAGACGGGGATTTATCTCCATCAGCATCAGTCGTCCGTCATCAAGGTCCTCGATGAGCTGAACTGTGACGGCTCCCGTGAGACCGAGTGAACGGAGAGTGCGGCCGACTATATCGTCAATGCGCCCGTCGGCAATCGTGACAGTGTCGGTCACCTCGCCGCCTGCAGTGGCGAGACGGCGCCGGGGCGAGAGAGCCTTAACCTCGCCGTCGATAGCCGAGACATAGCAGTCGACAGTAATTTCATTGCGGTTGTCGATGCGCTCCTGAATCAGATAGTCGTCAGCGCGGCCGAGCACACGGTCGAGAGTCTCGAGATCACGTATCTCTATAATGCCCTTCGACGCCGAGCCGTGACGCGGTTTGGCTATAAGACGCAGACAGGGGTCGCCCGGAGTGTATGTCGCAGGTGCCGGCAGACCTTTTTCTGCAAAAAGGCGTGCGGCCACGACCTTGTCGAACATGGCCTCGGCCACATCCGGCGAACCCGTCGGCACGAACACCGAACCGAAGCGGTCGCGATAGTCGGCGGCAACCCTGACAGCACCGTCGACAAAGGGTATCATCACGTCAATCGAACGGCAGACACAGACATCGTTGAGGCGGTCGAGTATATCGGGGTCGTTCCAGCGACAGCCGTGGATTATCGTGGCCTCGCAGGCTACAGGCACCTCACGGATAAGCTCATAGCTGAAAATCGCGGCCTCAATGCCGGCGCGGGCGGCGGCGTCCTTGAACATACGCGCCATCGAGACACGCTTGGCCCCACCGAGAAAGAGAATATTCAGACGATTGCCGTTCATCGGTTGTAAATATCCGTTTTATAATCAGCGAGGTGAGCGGGCTCGGTAATCCACGCGATAGTGCGGCGCAGACCCTCCTCTAGCGACACCTCGGGACGCCAGTCGGTGAGCGACGTGATGAGGCTGTTGTCGCCGCACAGACGGCGCACTTCGCTCTTCGACGGACGCAGGCGCTCGGGGTCGACGACATAGTCGACGTCGGCGTCCATGAGCCGGGCGATGGTCTTCAGAGTCTCGCCCATCGTGACCTCTGTGCCCGTGGCTATGTTTATCTCCATGCCTTCGACGCCGTCAGCCTCGGCCAGAGCGATAAAACCGCGGCATGTGTCCCTGACATAGTTGAAGTCGCGGGTCGGCGTGAGGTCACCCACCTTGATCTCGCGCTTGCCGGCGGCAATCTGCGATATGATGGTCGGGATAATGGCACGGGCACTCTGACGCGGGCCGTATGTGTTGAAAGGCCTTGCGATGACGACGCCGAGGTCGAAGGCGTTATAGAAGCTCTTGGCTATGGCGTCGGCACCTATCTTCGTGGCCGAATAAGGCGACTGCGGCTGACGGGGGTGTTTCTCGTCGATAGGCACATAGAGGGCAGTGCCGTAAACCTCGCTCGTCGAGGTGACGACGAGTCGGCGCACGCCCTCTGACTGAGCCGCCTGACACATGTTGAGAGTGCCCTTGATGTTTGTGTCGACATAGCTGTCGGGGGCGACGTAGCTGTAAGGTATGGCGATGAGAGCAGCCAGATGGAAGACCGTGTCGCATCCGCGGCTGATGACGCGGCAGAAATTGGGGTCTCTGACGTCGCCGCAGACGACTTCGAGGCGGTCGTTATGAATGCCTTCGAGCCAGCCCCAGTTGTTGAAAGAATTATACTGGGAGAGAGCGCGGACGCGATAGCCGCATTCGAGCAGAAGTTCGGTCAGGTGCGAGCCGATGAAACCGTCGGCACCTGTCACAAGAACTGTTTTATTCTTATCTATCATAGTTTTACTACCAAATTTTTCTTAAAGTGAACACTACGGGCTGACCTTCTTCATCAATGCGCGAAACGACCATATCGCTCGACGTGAGCTTTATGACGTCGAACTCAAAGATACCCGAAGCCGGGAAATGCAGCCAGTCGGGAGCCATATACGGCGGCTCGCCGACGCCAGAGTCATCGTCGTGATGGTTGAAATATAGCGTCAGACGGTCGCCTTCACGCGTCCAGGTACCGTAGCAGTTGAATTTTTCGTAATGCGGGAAAGTGCGTGTGATCGAGACCATGTCGCCCTGAAACTCCCAGAAAGTGCGGTCGGGCTCGAAGTCAGGGTCGTCGACGCCGCCGATGGTAAGCGATTCGAGCGACCATGTGCCGAAGAGAGGTCCGATGTGGCCGTTGTTCTGGGTGCAGCCGCAGAACAGCACGGCGATGAAGAGATATATCAGCTTTTTCATTTTTTCGACGGTTTAGTAAGTGAGCCCGAGTAACTTATGGTGATTGTCGCGCCGAACGAGTCGCCACGGAGACGTCCCGAGTCAAGACCGACCTTGCAACTGAGGCCGAGTCCCTTGACAAGCGACGAGGCGTCATAGCCGGCTCCGGCCATGAACGAGAAATTCTCTCTCGCCCGGGCAAAAGGGAGGCGCCCCGAGGCATAGCCCTTCTGATAGCTGAGCTTGACGATATAGCCTACCTTGTCGCCGAAATCACCGGCGACGGCGGCGTGGAACCCGCGTGCACGGTTGAAGATATAGGCCGGATAGCCGTCGAGGTTATAGATCGGAGCGACGAGGAAAGGCGTGCCTATCGACATGCCGTAGTTGGCATACGAGTTATATGTGTTGTTGTTGAAATAATTGTCGCCGCCGTTGACGTCAGAGCCGATTGTCGTGCCGGGGTGGTCGCCGGTGGCATAGTGGAGCGGGCCGCTCTGGTTGCGGAAGTCGATATACTCGACGACGGCCCGGTTGACAAGGTGACTGCCGCTGCGGCGGTATTCGAGGCCCCAGAGGCCGTCCCATCCGTTGCGGCGGCCAATGCCCGAGCCGTCTTCCCATGGCCACTCGAAGTAGGCGCTCACCTCGTTGTCACCGTCGATGCGGTAGCGGGCCTTGAAATCCCACGAGCCGAGGCTGCTGCCTTCGATAAACTCGTCGCCGTTGCCCGTGATAGGGAAAAACATCTTGCAGACGTCTTTGAAACGGAAGCCGCGGTTCTGCTCGCGCAGCAGCTTGCCGCCGCCATACCAGTAGGTGCGGCCGCCGAAGAATCCGGCGGTCTGCATACCGACCGTCACCGACAGAGGCTGCGCCGGATTGGTGCGGAAATAACAGCGGCGGTAGACATAGTATGTGCTCAGGGCGATATGCTCGTTGTAGTG
>USIN01000135.1 GCA_900554715.1 uncultured Bacteroidales bacterium | reverse complement strand
TTCGAAGATGCGGTTGTTATATATCTGAAGCTCGGCGTCAAGGAGTTCGGCCTTGAATTCTTTTTCGCGCAGATATTGGAAAAGCATGACGGTGCCGACGAGTATCCAGCACAGTGCCAGCGTCGTCATAAAAACACGCGAGTGGAATGAAAGTCTAATCTTCCCAGCCATAACCATATCCTGTGCGGGCGACGATGTGCCGGCTATAGGGCGAAATCTTGCTTCTTATTCTCGCCACGTGGACGTCAACTGCTCTGTCGACGACGATAACTTTGTCGGGCCAGATGCGCGAGATGAGTTCTTCACGCGTGAACACGCGTCCGCGGTTCTCGAGCAGAAGAGCCAGAATTTCAAATTCTTTCCGGGGCATTTTCACCGTGCGTCCGTCGACGAAGCATGTCAGCGACGTGCGGTCGCAGGTTATGCCTTTGGTCATCATGCGATGGCGCGAGCTGCGTCGAAGAACGGCCTCGATGCGGGCCAGCAGGTTTTTGATTTCGTATGGCTTTGAAATATAGTCGTCGGCGCCGAGCTTCAGTCCTGACACCATGTCGTCGAGCGAATCCCGTGCGGTCAGGAATATTATCGGCAGATCGGCGGTAGACTCGCGGTTTCTGACAATCGTAGCCATTTCGGTGCCGCTGACACCGTCCATCATGATATCGAGCAGCAGCAGGTCATAGACGCTGAGGTCGAGTTTGAGAGCTTCCTCAGCGCTGAGCGAGGCGTCGACGGTGTAGCCTTCGAGTTCGAGGTATGTCCGTAGGCCTTCGCAGAGGGTCTCTTCGTCATCGACGACCAGAATTCTGATATTTTTCTTGTCCATGTCGCAAAGATAATGTCTGACTGTTTGTATACCAAACCGACGTAAAAAATTAATGAAAAATTAATAGGAGAGATGGGGCCGGGAGTCAACCCCGAACGTCAGTCGGCTTGTATGTTGTCTTTGGATTCATGGGCTACAGGAGCCTTGAAGTCTATTGCGAGTTTCACAATACTCTTAACGCGCGAGTGGTCTAAGGTCGCTGGTGAAAAATCAGGCAGGAGACTTGCGATTTTAAGTGCCTGACGGTCGAGTACAGGGTTGAGGCCGCTTATTACTACGGGCTCTGTGACTTTGCCGTCGACGTCAATCGTTACCTCTACTATTACGGAGCCGCTGATTGCTTCATCCTTCAGGATGTCAGGATAAATGATGTGCCTGTTGATAAATCTCTCAAGCGCGATTTCGCCGCCGGGGAAAGTCGGAGGGGAATAGACGGGGTCGTGGCCGTCTTCAATCTCTCCGAAATCAATGCTGTTTATCAGGCTAAAATCCGGATTATTATTGTCGGCTACAGATGTATCGGTTTTTACGCTGTCTTTCGATGCGTTTCTCTGACTCACATTTTCAATATTATTTACATTGTTTTCTTTCGTTTGAACGACGGTATCGCACATCTCTTCGGCTATGATTGTATCAACTACGTCGCCCAATAGAGTTTCTGTCGGTTTACTGTCAGAGACATTGCCGCATCCCGACATAATGATAGCGCCGGCAGCGAGGCCTGCGAGACGGACAGCCTTGCCTGCGCGGCGGCGGGCGGCGAGCTGACGTTCGAGATAGCGCACTTCGGCTTCGCAGCGCGGGCATGTGCCGGTACAGTCGCCCTTGAAACGACATTCAGATGTTTCGAGAGCGATGTCGTTAGCCTCGGCAATCTTGTGTCTAAGCTCTTTAAGTATGCGGCAGGTTTCTTTTCCGTGGTTCATAGCAGTGTGGCTTTAGTTTTGTAAGTAAAGGGATTGAAACGTGTGAAGCCCAGCGCTTCGAGGTATTTGCGGCTGTTGTCGCGGTCGGTGTCGGTGTTGAAGACTGGAATCAGTGGCAGACGAATAAGGCAGTCGTTCTGACGACCGGCGTCGGCGATGAGGTGCAGGTTGGAGATGACAAGCTCGTTATTGCGACCGGTATAGCGCTTGTAAATTTCGCCGTTGAGGTCCTTGATGTCAATAATAAAAGTATTTACAGAGCCGAGGAGTGCAACAATGTTTTCTGACGGCACGTTTAGCGATGTCTCGACGTTAATCTTCCAGTCATTGCCACAAAGTCGGCGGAATTCGCTGATAAAGCGCGGATTCAGGGCCGGTTCACCGCCACCGAATGTGACACCGCCGCCGCTGGCGAGAAAATATAGCTCGTCGACACGGACAATGCTGTATATGTCTTCGGGTGAGTAAGACGAATATGCGTCGGCGTTGCCGAGCGACTGAGGGTTAAGACAATAGCGGCAGCGTAGCGGGCAGCCGTGGAACGCCACAAGAGTTGTTACGCCATCACCGTCGGTAGATATGCGATGACGTGAAATGCCGATTACCGGCACTTTCTTCGTCGTGAAGTCGCCGCAGACTGCCATAGTTTATTATGATTTTAATGTAACGTTGAGCTCGAGGCCGAGGGTGTCGAGGACGGCCCGGAGGGTGTCTAACTTGGGGTTGCCGTTGCCGCGCTCGATAGCGACAAGGGTGTTGAGGCCGACTCCCGATAGCTCGGCCAGAATCGGCTGGTTGATGTTGAGCGATTTTCGCCTTGTGCGGATATATTCTCCGATTTCGTTCTTGTTCATATCACAGTTTATTGTGATTTCGGGGCAAATATAAGGACAAATAAATGAAAAAACAACAGAAATCACAATTAATTGTGATTTCTGTTGTCGGTATGGGAGGGGAATATCTCAGTCGAGTTTGTGGATGACGAGGCCCGAACGGAGTTTGGGCTCGAACCATGTTGTCTTCGGAGGCATGATGTTGCCGCTGTCGGCGATGGCCATCAGCTGTTCCATCGACACGGGATAGAGAGCGAGGGCAGCGGCCATCTCGCCTGAGTCGACGCGACGTTTGAGCTCGTCGAGTCCACGGATGCCGCCGACAAAATCAACGCGCTTGTCGCTGCGCAGGTCGGTGATGCCGAGCAGGTCGCGCAGAATGAGATCTGACGAAACCGTGACGTCAAGCACACCGATGGGGTCGCTGTCGTCGTATGTGCCGGGACGCGCAGTCAGAGAGTACCACCGGCCCTCGAGATAGAGCGAGAAGTTGTGGAGCGCGTCGGGCCGGTAGGGCACTGTACCTTTGTCGATGACGACGAAGTTGCGCTCGAGGGCTTCGAGGAATTCGGCGGGTGACATGCCGTTGAGATCCTTGACGAGACGGTTGTAGTCGATAATCTTGAGGTTGGAGGCGGGGAAGGCGACGGCAAGGAAGTAGTTGTACTCTTCGTCGCCCCGGTGGCCCGGGTTGGCGATGGCTTTCTCGTGGCCCACGAGAGCGGCGGCTGCCGTGCGGTGGTGGCCGTCGGCGATATAGAGGTTGTCGATAGCGGCGAAGGCGTCGGTGATAGCGGCGATTGTGGCGTCGTCGTCGATGACCCAGAAAGTATGGCCGAAGCCGTCGTCGGCGACGAAATCATATTCGGGTTCTTTGGCGGTCTCGCGGGCAAGTATGTCGGCGAGCACGGCATTGTCCTCGAAGGCAAAGAAGACCGGCTCGATGTTGGCGTTGTTGACGCGCACGTGTTTCATGCGGTCTTCTTCTTTGTCTCGGCGGGTGAGCTCGTGTTTCTTGATGCGTCCGCTGATGTAGTCGTCGACATTGGCGGCGACTACGAAGCCATACTGGGTGCGGCCGTCCATCGTCTGGGCGTAGATATAGTAATGCTCTTTGGTGTCTTCGACGAGCCATCCGTTCTGCTGGAAGGCGTTGAAGTTGTCGACGGCGCGGCGGTAGACTTCCTCGGCGTGCTCGTCTGTGCCCTGCGGAAAGTCAATCTCGGGTTTGATGATATGATAGAGCGACTTGGGGTTGCCTTTGGCTTCGTCGCGTGCCTCGTCGCTGTTGAGCACGTCGTAAGGGCGCGACGCCACTTGAGTGACTAATTCGCGTGGCGGTCGCAGTCCTTTGAACGGTTTGATTTTTGCCATGGTATAATGTTAAGGATTTTAGGAGTCGGGATATATGATATTCAACTGTTATCTTTCTCTGACGATGGTCTGTTCGCGGTCGGGACCGATAGAGACGATGGTAATCGGCGTTGCGAGCTGCTCTTCGAGGAAGGCGATGTAGTTGCGGAAAGCCTGGGGGAATTCGTCTTCAGACTTCATCGTGGTCATGTCGGTCTTCCAGCCCGGCAACTCGGTGTAGACGGGTTTGATGTCGCCGTCGATCGAGTAGGGGAAGTCGCGGGTGACAAAGCCGTCGATGTCGTATGCCGTACAGGCTTTTATTGTGTCGAAGCCGTCGAGCACGTCGCTCTTCATCATTATGAGCTGGGTCACGCCGTTGATCATGATGGCGTAGCGCAGGGCGACAAGGTCGATCCAGCCGCAGCGGTGACGGCTCCGTATTCGTGACCGAGGTCGCGGATTTTCTTGCCTGTCTCGTCGAAGAGTTCGGTCGGGAAGGGGCCGCTGCCGACGCGAGTGCAGTAGGCTTTGAAGATGCCGAAGACTTCGCCGATGCGGCGTGGAGCCACGCCGAGGCCGGTGCACGCGCCGGCGCAGATTGTGTTGCTTGATGTCACGAAGGGATATGAGCCGAAGTCGACGTCAAGCATCGTGCCCTGGGCGCCTTCGCAGAGGATGCTCTTATTCTCGGCAAGAGCGTGATTGATGAAGTGCTCGCTGTCGATTAGCTCGTAGCCGTGGAGGTAGTCGATGGCTTCAAACCATGCCTCTTCGGCGCGGGCGAGAGCCTTGGCGTCGACGTCGGCGCCGAGCGATACAATCATTTCGATGTGACGACGGCGTGCGGCCTCGTAGCGCTCTCTGAAGTCGGGCAGCAGTGTGTCTCCGACACGGAGGCCGTTGCGTGACACTTTGTCGGTATATGTCGGACCGATGCCTTTGCCTGTCGTGCCTATTTTGCCTTTGCCTTTGGCGGCCTCGCCGGCGGCGTCGAGCAGACGTCCCGTAGGCAGGATAAGGTGGGCTTTCTTGGATATTTTCAGCACAGAGGGCAGATCGACGCCTGAAGCTTCGAGTGCCTTGGCTTCTTCGGCGAAGAGCACGGGGTCGAGCACGACGCCGTTGCCGATGATGTTGGTCTGACCCGACTGGAATATGCCTGACGGGATTGAGCGCAACACATATTTATGGCCTTCGAACTCAAGGGTGTGTCCGGCGTTGGGACCGCCCTGAAAACGGGCTACGATATCGTAACGGGGTGTCAGCACATCGACGACTTTGCCTTTGCCTTCGTCGCCCCACTGGAGACCTAAGAGAACATCAACTTTCATGATTTTGTAATGAACTGGTGTATTAGTGATTATAACTGTTATTTTGATTTATCGCTGTCTGTCTGCCTTGCTTTTTTGCGACTGCGCTTCTGGCAGGTGCGGCAGAGTCCGTAGATGTTGAGTGAGTAGTAGCCTACGGCGAAACCGGCATAGCGTT
>USIN01000134.1 GCA_900554715.1 uncultured Bacteroidales bacterium | reverse complement strand
TAATGACTACACGCTTAAGGTCAATGTCAACCAGCTCGAAGCTCTCTGGGAATATACAATCAAAATCGACGGCAGCGTAGCACGCAACAGCCAGACCAACATGCTCCTCGACGGTGACAACGACGGCGTCGAAGGCGGTGACTATACTCTCACATTCACAATGGCCGAGCCCGACACCGAAGCTCCCTACGTCGTGACAACTTATCCCGATGCCGACGGCGAAGCTCTCTACACCCAGCGTCCGCCCGTCCGCATCGAATTCAACGAAGCTATTGTCTGGAACGATGACGAAGACCACACAGGCCTCATCACCGTCAAAGACGCCACAGGCAAAGTATATGAGGGCACAATCACCCACGCTGTCATCGGCGGCGCCTCTGTGCTCCACTTCCTCACCCATGAAGACTACGCCACCGACTGCGCCGTTCTTGTCACAGTCGCCGACGGTCTTACCGACCTTTCGGGCAACGTAGGCACAGGCACAGCTTTCCGCTTCCTCACCGAATATCGCGAAAAGACCTCAAGCACCATTATACACGACCTCAAAGACGAGACCGGTTTCTGGGCTCCCGGCGGCTCAGGCTCGAGCAAGGGCTTCATCAAAGAAGAATGTGCATCGACCAATATCGGCGTATCGCCTTTCTATGGCGTCAACTCGTCGTTCCTCGTTGTCTACAGCTTCGACCCCGACCACGCCGATGAAAACTGGCACATGCGTGTCCACAATCCCGAAGGCGCAGTCAAAGTACGCCGCGACAAGAACGACGGCATCATAACGATGTGGGTCTATGGCGACGGTTCTAACCGCAACACAGGCGTCTATATGCGCATCTTCGAAGACAACGGTCTCGCCTACAAGGCCGACCAGCTCAACGTCAACTTCCGCGGCTGGGGTCTCATGGCATGGGATGTCGACACAGACGAAATCGGTCACTTCACCGGAGCCAACGGTTTCGGCAGCGCATGGTATCTCGACGCAATCTACCTGACACACGAATACACCGATCCCGACGACGAGGATACTCCATTCCAGCCCTGGAGCGGACAGATCGCCTACCACAATCTCGAGTACAGCAAATGGAGCGAAGCTGAACGCAAGGCCAAAGTCACCGACATCGACCTTCCCGACGGCGTCGAGTCTGTCGTAGCCGGCAACCTCACCGTTAAAGTCAGCGGCGACTATGTCAGCGTCATCTCTGACGAAGCAGTCAAAGCAGTCGACATCTACAATGTCGCCGGCGCCAAAGTCGCTTCAGCAGCCGCATCGACAGTTTCTATCGCCTCGCTTCCCGCCGGCGTATACGTCGTAAAGGCCGCAACCGCATCTGACACCAAGACTGTCAAATTCGTGAAATAAACCATAGCTCGCGCCGGCATCCGTCCGGCACTCGCCAACCCGATACCAACGGGGCGACTTCAGCCGAAGCCGCCCCGTTGCCGTTTATAAATGTTTTTGTAATTTTGCTGTTGACAAAAAAAGATAAAGCCATGAGACCAATGAGGAAAGCATCGCGGCAGAAAGAAGCCGACTGGGCGCTCGAAGTTTTCGACCGGGCGCCGTATATCACCGTCAGCATGACCCGTCCCGACGGCACGCCCTACGGCCTGCCGTTGTCACTCGCACGCGACGGCCGCTCGACATTCTACTTTCACTGCGCCGGCGAAGGCGAGAAACTCGACTGCCTTGCGGCAAATCCCGTCGTCAGCCTGTCGGCGGTCAGCAAATGCAGCCCGCAATACGAAGAAGAGAAAAACAATTTTACAGAATACTACCACTCGGCCGTCGCCCTCGGCAATGCCGCCGTGGTCAGCGACGACACCGAAAAAATCCACGCGCTACGCCTTATTTGCAACCGCTTCCTGCCACAATATTTAGATCACTTCGACGAAGCCATCGCCCGCAGCCTCTCGCGCACGACCATCGTCCGCATCACACTCACCGAGCCCCCCGTCGGCAAATGCAAGCCTTAGAAGCTTACGCCCGGTCTATGAACCCATGACCGGCACTTTCAGCGGACAACCGCTGATACAACGACCGCATTTAAGGCAATCGGGATGGAGGAAGCCTTCGGCTTCGTTACGGCTCTCGTGAGGTCTGAGCTGCATCGGACACACAGCCGAACATTGCTTGCAACGGGTCGTACACTTCTCGCCCACAAAGATGCGGCGGTAATTGTCGGGCAGTTTGCCGCTGCGCGGAGTCACCCATGACGAAAGTGTACCCATCGGACAGAACGAACACCACGTACGCGGAGCATAAATAAACGACAGAGTTATGCCTACGACTGTCGTGACAAGTATTATTATCCAGAACACCCTTCCCATGGCATTCCAGTCGCCCCACGCACGATACATCTGCACACCGAACATCGTGAATATAAACATCACCATAAATATGCGGAAACCCTTTGTGCGGACAAAGGCCGGTATCGGTCTGTGCGGCGAATATTTCGCCAGCACTCGGTCATAGAAATTACCTCGCGGACAGGCGTTGCCGCACCACCATCGTCCCCGGCGCACGGCAAAAGCCACGGGCGCTATCATGCAGATTATTGCCAGAAATCCGACTACAGGATAGAAAAAACCTATGACGAGATATGCCAGCAATATCCAGTATAATGAATAACCTTTATGCGGGAGAGATCTGAAAAACTGTTTATTTGCCATGAGATTGCGTATTCATTGATTTGTGCATACAAAGCTACGCAATCACAATGATAGACACAAACGATAATATAGATATATCAATCGATTTTATCAATCACAGCACTATCGAAAATTTTTCAAGCCTTTTGTTGACCATCGCAGGCGGAATAATTGTCCTGATTGCATCGGCGAGTATATTGAGCAGTCGCTCGCGCACAAAATTGCGATGCACCACAAAAGCAATCTCCCGTGTCGGCTCGGGATTTGTGAGAGCGCGCACATTTGCCTGCTGACATTCAGTCAACAACGGCACATGAAGCTCAGGGATGATGGCATAGCCGCCGTTACGGTCGACAATCTTTATCAGAGTCTCGACACTGCCGGCCTCATAGACAGCCTGACGTTCGCCTCTATAATTGCAG
Source organism: uncultured Bacteroidales bacterium (assembly GCA_900554715.1). GTDB lineage: Bacteria > Bacteroidota > Bacteroidia > Bacteroidales > Muribaculaceae > CAG-873. The sequence goes on along the minus strand of USIN01000134.1, from coordinate 2,421 downwards.
AAAGGAAAAACGCCGCGGTTGGGACAATAGCCCTCGCGAAGCACCCATACGCTTTCTACGGGAAGACAGCCGGTCTGCAATTCCCTTTGGTCATAGATGGACTCTCCCGGCGAGACATACGCCATAAGCCGCTCCCGATAGACAGGTATCTCCAGCAGACTGTCGTTGTCAACCGGTGTCGCCAATAAAGCTATATCAAGCTCACCGCGCTCAAGCTGCGATATAAGAGCCGGAGTCCGCGCCTCCTCGACATGCAGTTCTATATCGGGATGATTCCGCGACAGATATTTCAGCATTTCAGGCAACAGATATGGAGCCACCGTTGATGTTATGCCAAGCGATACACGCCCGACAGCCTCACCTTTCCGCGTAGATACCAGCTCTTTTATCTGCGCCGCATTGAAAAGCAGCTGTCTGGCCCTCTCAAGTATTTCCTCGCCGACAGCAGTCGGACTTACCGGATGGCAGCTGCGGTCAAATATGGCGACATCAAGCTCAAGCTCGAGTTTCTGGACCAACGACGAGAGAGTTGACTGCGATACGCCGCACGAATCGGCGGCTTTTGCAAAATGGCGGTATTTGTCTACCGCCACGATATATTCCATTTGCTGAAGAGTCATGACAGAGATGTGTTCGGTTTTTTCGATGCGAAGATAGATAAAATCTGTTTTGCAGAACAGATTTATTCGGCTAATTTTGTAAAAAAAAATAATGATTATGATACAAGTAGATAAAAATATCTGTCCTCACAACCATGTCTGTCCCCTTATAAAGACTTGTCCCGTGGGTGCCATCACTCAGGATGCAGAAGGTTTTCCCGTCATAGATTATGCCCTCTGCATCGAGTGCGGCAAATGCGTCCGCAAATGCCCCAAATCAGCGATGAAACATATCGAAGAGTAATCGCGCCTTCGACGTCTGCTTTATACATGAAAAAGATGGCAGAATAATTTGTCTGCCATCTCGAAACAGTTATCCCCAAATTACAATCACCATTTTACCGGCTCGCTCATGATGTTGCCGTCGGCGGCGTCATCGGCAGTAAATGTGTTGCCGCGATACTGTACGCAAAGCATTACGAGTGGCTCGGTGCCGTTATTGCGCACTGATCTTTTTCCGTCGGGGGCGACGCGGACTATCGCGCCTTCTTCGACGGGAAAGACATCGCCGTCTACTTGAAATTCGCCTTTGCCCGAGAGGAAAAAGTAAAGTTCCTCGTGATTTTTATGGGTATGGAGAAAGCCGGTCTCCTGACCCGGAGCAAAAACCTGAAATGAAAATTCGCCCCCGGTCGCGCCGAGTGTCTGACCGCCGAATACTTTGCCGGGAATCGTGATTTCCGGACCGAGATTGAGTACATAATCCTTGATGTCGGCGAGTCTGCCGAAATTTGCGGCACTGAAGTTAGCACCGTTTTCAATTGTCTGAATCTGTTTCATTTTATCTGTCATTTGGTTTTACGATGCAAAAATACAATGCAAACACAGGCGTGTCAAGAAGTTACTTCTAAGTACAATAGTAACCTTTCTGTCACTTTTGCTGTATTGCAGGCTCTTACGATTTCGTTTTTTTGAAAAAATTTCATCAGTCTTGTGTATACACCGATTTGTCAGTAACTTTGCAAAATAAAGCGTTATTCTATTATGAAAAAAGAAAAATCAGACCTGATTACAGAGATATGTCCGATACGCAACGTGGTGTCGCGCTTCGGCGACAAATGGTCTCTGCTGGTACTGCTTGTCATCGACAGAGGAGGCGTGATAAGATTCAATGAACTCGGACGCATGATACCCGACATCTCTACGCGGGTGCTCTCGACAACCCTCAAAACCCTCGAAGCAGACGGCCTCATAGACCGCAAGGTGTATGCCCAGGTGCCCCCTAAAGTCGAGTATTCTCTCACTGAGACAGGCAAATCACTAATACCGCTGCTGATGAAGCTCACAGAGTGGGCACAGACCAATATGAAGAAGGTGATGGAACACCGGTCTGAGTATGAAACACGACAGACCGCACAGATTTAAAGTTATTGTGCAAAAGTTTGGTGAAATTGATAAGTTGATTTAACTTTGCGAGCATCCGAAGTGTTTTACTTACACGTTTCAACTGATTCATCACCATTGTCTACCGATTTGAACATGACAGAATATAAGATTCCGCTGCGCAGCAGTCTCAGTCTCAATGGCCGGCGTATGGCCGGAGCCAGAGCATTATGGCGCGCCAACGGCATGACTGACAGTCAGATGAACCGTCCGGTCATAGCCGTTGTAAATTCATATACCGGCTTTGTGCCCGGGCATACCCATCTGGCCGAGGCCGGAGAGATTGTCAGAAAAGAAATAGAGCGGCTCGGATGTTTCGCCGCCGAGTTCAACACCATCGCCGTCGACGACGGCATCGCCATGGGCCACGACGGCATGC